>JAFGGE010000141.1 GCA_016930745.1 Sedimentisphaerales bacterium | reverse complement strand
ATCAATTCCGTGATCCGCAGGCTCTCTTTGACCGGCCCTACCCCAAAGACCGCCTCGTTCAGGGCCGACCACTGGCCTTCGACCAGCGTTCTGGCTTTTACAATTATGCTGTGATCTACCAAGAAAGGTTCGGAATATTGCCGTGACTCAGGATTTTGATAGCCATCCGATAATCGAGGATCCGATCCATCCACGGTATACCAAACGGGATCATTCACGGGATTACTCTCCTGGACAAGCCCGATGAGTCTGGGCAGAACCAGCATGTCCGAACTGGTGGAGGAAGAATTAATTCCATGTATCGCCAGGATGTTCCTGCCCAAGACAAGGCTCGATCTGAACTCACTGACATCAAATCCCTCATATGTCGATTGTGCCTCATGACCAAAGGCAAAGGCTGTACCTGGAATGTCATTGTCTATATTGTCGGATCGAGTAATCTCATCTCCATTGAGATAGGCCACAAATCCATCGTCATAACGCATGTCAAGCATCAGTTTGTCATATATCCGACCATCGTACATAAATTCCATTATGCAAAAAACAGAGGAACTGACACCTCGCATAGCGCTGAAAACATCGGTTTCGATCCAGTTTTCATACCCACTGCCCGCTTCATAACCCACACCGGCTCCGGTCAAGCCATCTGTCCATCCATTTGTTGGGACATAATCTCTCTCTACCCAGGTTAATCCCAGCGTGTTATCAACAGGAATGTGGACCTTTACAGGATGGCCTTTTTCAACAAGCCGTATTTCCTGATACGAAGAATCACCGGGAAGGGACATAGAAAAGACAGCATTGAAGTCTACTGTCCCGCCATGTTTATAGAGGCCGTTTATTTGAAATACAGGGGCGTCGAGTTGCGGATAGAATCCGGCATTTCTGAGCTGATTTAAAAGTGTTTCGGAACGACTCGGAAGTATACTGTTGATATAGTTGTCTCTGGCATTGGCCCAGGAAGCAGGGCTTCGATAGCCCCACCGGGCGGCCTCACCAAGAAACGAAAGCTCGATTTCTTCGCATCGCTTCAGCAGCCTTGACGCCATAACAGACGAAGTCAAATCCCCGTCGTTGAAGAAATGTTTATGAATGCGATCGGCCAGCAACATCTCGAAATCCGGATGTTCCTCGGCCGTCAGTCCGCCGAAGATACCGCCGGGTCCCGACTCGCCCGTTCGGTTTTCCACATCGCGCGTAAAGCCGTCCGCATCGTTCAGCCAGAACTTAAAACCCCCGCCGCCCGGTACTTTCGGTCCAACACAGCGGTACTCGGCTTCGGAATTTCCAAACATATACATCAGCATAAAATCGACATAGTTCTGCACATCGAGATACGGCTTGATCGATTCATAGCTGTTTCGGAACGAAATCGCCAGCTGCCATACGGAACCATCCCCGTCGTAAGGCTCGCCCATATCGCCCCATCCACCGACATTGATATGGGTTTTGATGGACTCATACTCTTCTTTTTCGCCCCCAAGATATCGGGCATTCATATCAGCGTTCCATCGCTCCCGCAGATTGTATTGCCCCCAATACGCACCGTTGATGTAAAGATGTACGAAACGCCCATGAGGATTGATGTTGCCCATCTCGAGCATGGTATCGGCCGTAAGCTGAGAGGACATATAAAAGCCGCGTTCAGACATGTCGTGTGAACCGGCATACAGTTCAAGCTGATCAAAAGTGTCCACCGGGTCAATCCCGTGATCGAACCCTTCGAACAGGGGAAATTTCAGTTTGGTCTCACCGTATTCACTGCGGAAATATATACGAAAGGCCCACTTGTCAAACGGTCTGTAGGCGCCGCTCCTGTCATACCAGTGTCCCCCAAACCGCGCTGCTCCGGCATCCTCCTGGAATCCCCTGCTTCCATCCGGCATAATCCATTCCACCGAAACCGGAATCTCATCATACGTCCATGAAGGATAAGGACCCGGGCCATGTAGGTATGGTTCGAGCACACCCGGCTTAGTAACGATAGACATTGTCGGCAAAGCTTTCAGGGCGTCTCTCATCTGCGGTCCGTATATTGGATCCTGAGTGATCGATGGATTCATAACACTCGTCGATATAACATGGTCCAGAAAAATATAGGTATGGGTATCCGTATTCGTCGGTTCATATCCAGACTTGAACGCCCTTGCCCTCAGGACCGTCGTCTTGTCTACATGTACGATAGCAACAGGTTTACTATCGCCGTCAGCGGCCTGGACCTGCTTGCCGTTACTCATGGTGGGCTCGCTGCCATCCGTCGTATAGACAATCGTCGCTCCGGGCGTTGGGCTTGTGATATTCACTTCGAAAGGGCTGTCATAAAAGCCACGATCTATATCGAATGTCGTATCCGATACAAATCCCGCCACACTAGTTCCGTTCAACTTGCCGGGCGTAGGCTCGGTAAAAAAGCCCGTCCCGGACACATCGGTACGGTATGAAATCAGTTCGGGCACAAGCAAAAAGTTCTCGTCGTCAGCCTCGTAGTTGAGTCCGTGAATCGCCAGGATATTTTTGCCCTTACGCAGCAAAGACAAGGGGACGGAATACTCCTCGAAAGCAACTCCATAGTGAATTTCCTGTGCCGTCGCATTATACCCCACCGTACCGTCGGGCGTGTTGGAAGAAGCGAACTCACGGCCGTTCAAATAGGCTATAAATCCGTCATCGTATTTCATTCGCAATACGATTTTTTCATAGTCGTCCTCTTCTGCGACATCGAATCCAAACCGGAGATAACACGAAGCATTGACACCTTTCATCTGCGACTCGATATCCGATACGATACTATTTTTATACGTCTCCAGGCCGAATATCTCAACTTCCCCCAGGGAAATATATTCCTGCTGGCCTCCTCCGTTGATCACCGTTTTGCTCACATGTACTCTGCGCCCCGTCACTCCGCCTCCGGGAAAACTGCTCAGGTCAACTGTAATGAAAGCACCCGGATCGACGGGGGTTTCTCCTTCCTCCGTCTGATTCAGGATAGGCGATATATACACAAGGATATCCTGTGCATTGAAAATCTCCACCGTAATATTATAAAGCCGGTTCTGACAGCAGCTATCACGGTTATGTAGAACAACGCGGTTGATGAAATACGATTCCAGCAAGTCGATCTCCCACCACGGCGTCAGGTCTCCCATCGCCGTATGGGTAAAGTTGCTGAAAATCCCATCGGTTGCAAAACCAGCCGGATACCCCCCCCACTCGGAGGATTGCGCCGCCGGTTTTCCCAGAGCGATATTTTCGCTCGCACTGTTCCTCGTATCGTACCCCATGGGCGTCGAAACACATATCCACGCGCTTTCGTCGAACGGCTCATCCACGGCCGTCCCCGTCCATGCGGATCCGATCGCGGCGGCGGCGACAGCATCCGGAATCAGGACCTTTCCCTCATAGCCCGGCCCGATCCGATACGAAGGCATTGCCTGCTGATTGATCCCATAACTGACGTTCATTCGCCGCTCGTCCAGACCTGCTTCGTAAAAACTCGCAACTGTCTCGCCGTCGTTTTCGACCAGCGCGAGATATTGATCGTCGGCGCTGAGCTGGAAATTCGTGTGAAGCTCGCCTTCGGCGTTTCGGCGATCCTTGCCCGAAGCAAACACCGTTAAAAATTCTCCTCCTTCAAGTGTAACATCAGGCAGTCCCCACTTCATAAGGTCATCTCTGTCGTCAGTGAGATACCATCCTCCCAATGACATCGCCGCCTGCGTCGGATTATAGATTTCGATCCAATCGGAGCTATCCTCATCTTCATCAAAAAGGATATCATGATTTGACGCAAGAAATTCGTTAATAACCGCATACTCCTTTTTCTCCAACCAGGCGTCGGAAAGATCCATAAGCTCATTGATCCCTGCTCCGTCCAGCCAGGCCTCCGCCAGAAGAGCACAATCCTCCATATCAACCCGGCAGTCGTTGTTAAAATCCCCCCGGGGACATCCTGCCCGTGTTACCGTGAACGCGGAAGCGCCTATGAGAATCAACGCGCCGTATACAGCAACATTCATCCACCGCTGCACCATCGAATCCCACTCTATCTGCTTCAACTTCAGGAAAGAAGGGGCCTGCGCTGCAAAGCACAAGCCCCATTCCTCTCGCCAATGAACCTTGTTTTTATAGAATGTACAACGACTCTTGAAACCCGTTACTCCAGACAATCCGGAACCAGGCCACAGTCAAGCCAGCCGGATGCCAGAGCGGCAAGATCGACAAGGTTAATCATGCAGTTGTCATCGACATCGCCCGGCAGATCTTGCGTGCATCCATACCCCTTATCCAGCATTCCCAGTTCAAACGGTCCCAGCGCCTCATCCCAGACGCTGAAGTCGTCGATTAGTGCTTTCAAAGGAACCTCCGTATCCGCCCACGCCACATCGCCGACACCCAGTTTAAATGCGTTCTCGGTAACGTCAATCAGGGATGCGGTTTTGGTCTCTATGACCACGCGATCCCGGTAGTAGGTAAGGGTGTCAGATGCGCTGTCATACGTCAAGGTCCACATTTGCCACTGCCCCGGCGTGAACGCGGTCTCCCAGAAACCATCTTCGCCGAAGTTGAACTCGATCGTCCCATCCCAGGTATTGTAGTATCTGTCATTGAGACCGCTGCCTTCCGAAAAGACATTGTCGCCGAAACCGCCGATCATGCTGATGCCGGCAGTCGAAGGGATGTTCAACCACAGGTTAATCGTCCAGGAGGAGGACCCGAGAAAGATGTTGTTGACAGGTTTTGCCGTAAGATCCACACCCAGCGCTGTAACAGTCGTATTGGCATTGCCGGGGAATGATATGGCGTTGTCGCCGGCCTGGCCGGTTCTTCCGCCGTCAACAATCCATTCCTCATCCGTAAATCCATCGCCGAGCGTACCGTCGATCTCATTACCCGAACTGTCGGTTGCCACTTTGCCTGACGCTTCATCAAACTTCCATCGGACTACTGGCCTGGCAAGCCGCAGTTCTACGATGTTCGAGGAGATCGTGTTGATATTCGAGACCTCACACACATATTCCCCTGCATCCCCGTCGGTTACATCGATGAGTTCCAGCGTGTCGGATGTCGATAGAATCGTCCCGCTGCCGACCTTGTGCCAGGCATAAGTAATGCCCTCTCCCAAAGGATCGGTGGCCGAAATCGTGAACTTGGCATAACCGCCGGAAATTGTCAATGCATTGACAGGTTGAGAATCTATCGTCGGCAGAGTAAGCGGGGTAGTAAAGCTCCAGAGAGGTCCCGGTATCGAATTGGCATCATCCTGGAGTCGCTGATCGACAACCCAGTAATATGTCGTGTCCTTATCCATTGTACCAGGATCGAAGGTTTCATTGCCAACTGGAATCACACCTCCCTGTTGAACACTGGCATCGCGACCCAAAACCGCAATTTCATCGGTTCCCCAATACAGCAGATAACCCGTCGTACCGGCTACCAAACCATTCGGATCTTCTCCGGGCATCCAGCTCAGGTCCTGATCCACATCCACTTCAACGGCACCGTTTTCCGGCGTCGGATCCCACGCTCCCTGAAATACGCTGCCGAGAACCTCTACTTCCGCCAGCGAGACAGTAAAGTTATTGCCATCCGCCTGCCCGTTAGGTTGGTCATTTTGCAGACCGATCTTGACAAATCGTCCATAGGCAGGATCCGGCAGATCGAATGTATGCACTGAACCGGTGACCACTCCATCTGCCTCTGAAATCTGGTACTCATAAACCACATTTCCGTCTTCGTCCATAACCGTCAGGATCTGGTTGATCAATCGTTCTCCACAGCAACTTGTACGGTTATAAACGACGATCTTGTCAATGAAGTAAGTGCCGCCCATGTCAAGTTGCCAATAGTTATTGGGAGTCGATTCATCCGTATGGGTAAAATTACTGTAGTTTCCGTCGATCGCATTGGAAGCGGGATAGCTTGCATGACTGGTATCCTGCATGGCTACCGCGTCGATAAAAGGAATAATATTCTGATCCGGGGTGGTATATTTCAATTCCTTGAATTTCACAGCCCTCAATTCCATGACCTGCAAGTACTGGACTGCCGTTTGTTCAAGACGGATGTACTGCACTCCCGAAAAGCCGGCTCCATTGTTATCGATAAGGACAACGCCTCCAGGAGGTGTATCCTGTATCGGGTCGCTCACGAAAACAATGTTTTGACTGGCATCAATGGCAATAGCCACAACACCGGTAAGCCTTTCAGAGCAACAATCCGTTCGATTAACAACTTCGATACGATCGAAATCCCTGGGCTGGCCCAGATCTACTTCCGCCCAGTTCTCAGTATCGGTATTGGTAGCTGAATGGTAACCGGTACTTACATTTCCGTCTACCAGCCTGTTGGGAGTCCAGCCGAATCCCACATCGCGGGTTGTAACAGAAGCTCCCAATGCATAGTTTTCAAGAATCAGATCGTAGGCAACAGCTTGATCGACCACGAGCAAACAGAATACGATCAGACTTGTTGTGAACAGTACTTTTTTCATTGTATTACCCTTCCCAATTTATCGTATTGTATATGGTTTTCAGTGGCTGTTTGCCGGATCAATCACAGGCCGAGAGAGGCACCCGGTTGCACGCCATCCAGTTGGCCGCCAGAATCGCAACATCCTCCAGCGTAGTTCTGCAATCGCCATTCAGATCCATTTCGGGTTTTGTCACACAGACGGGAATCCCTGTTGCTTCGTAGTTAAGCAGTGCGATATCGATGTCATCAAGAGGATAATTATAAATACGCAAATCATCGATTCTGCCGTTTATGAAACGTTCATTGGAGGCGCCATTCAACCATGCGCCTAAGGTGCCCGGCAGCATCCGCGACCGGATCGGCGTGGCGGCCATAACCTCATCCACAAGAAGACCGTCTACATAGGCGCGGGCCAGGCCAAACCGGTAGGAAAGAACCAGGTGATACCATCGATCGGCCTGGGGAATCACATTGGCCGCCGTTCGTCCGTCTCCGCCGGCCCCATTGATGCCCCAACTGAAGGATTTGTCGCTTCGCAAATGCCAGTGGAGCGAGCCGGATGCGCCATAGTTGGCCCAACCATCCTGGTGAATGACCGAATGGAAATCGTTGGGAAGACCGCGGTGGCTTACCCATACAGAAATCGAATAACTGTCCAGTTCCAAGGGATCGCCGGGGATATGAATGGCATCATTCGCATCAAGGTCGACGGCATAGTTGCCGGAAATTCCCTCTATCGAAAGATCCGGATCCCCCACGGCAACACCGTCTCTGCCGCCGACGATATCTTCCATGTCGCCTTCAAAAGGCCAATGATGAATCAACCTTTTAATCGTCAGATTGGCGCTGTTCGACGTTGCCTTATTGCCGTTTATAACTACGGTTACTATACAATAATAATCCCCTTCGTCGTCGGCCGTTGGAGTTACTAGCGCTAGTGTGTCTGAATTGTCTCCTACAAGAATATCTCCGGCCGCATCGACCTTGAACCATTCATAGCTCAGGCCTGTGCTGTCGCCCGTAAACGGATTCGTCGCTGAAACCGTAAACACAGCATTGGCACCATCATCTATGATCTGTTCTGCCGGTGTCGCAGGATCAATACCCGGCGATGACGAAAGGGCATAGAACTGCCACAGACCGCCGGTTATAACCTTGTTTTCTCCGGGATCGTTGGCATCGGGTACGACTTCATCCACACGCCAGTAATATACGCCGTCACGCTCAATTGCAATCGGGCCGTATCCGACACGGGCATCGCCGGCGGGAATCTCTGCAACCAGAATGAGGTTCGGATCAGACATCTTTCCGCCGCTCATATAAAGATTATGTTGTACCAGATCCGGATTCGGATAAGGCGGATCTTCGTCATTAGGATCATCAAGTACACTTGCATCCCATGACAAGGTCACCTCCAGAGGTACATTAGCTTCACCATAATACGGCGAAGGAGCGCCCGCGATCGATGCCGCTTCCCCGTCGGCAAAGACCTGTAATTCGTTAAGACAGAGAATATATCCGTCATGGTTGTTTGCATCTCCGGTTGTCTCGTAGGGGATACGACGAACACGGACATATTGGCCGGGAACGGAGTTTTCCAGCGTATATGTTATCGAAGGTATTGAGTAGTCCGTAATACCAAGGATATTGCCCGGATTAATTATTTCGGTGATATACACGATGTGTTGATTTTCGTCGAGAATCTCGGCCTGCAGATCCCGTAATCTGACCTGGCAACATTGTGTGCGGTTCCAGAACGTAATTTCCTTTACCAACTCCACCCGTTCCAGATCGATCATAATCCATGGATCGAAATCCCCCGCGCCCGAGTGATAATTGGGCCAGTCTGCTTGAGTAGCTCCGTCGGTGGCCATGTTCGCATTGGTGCCGCTCCACAAACTGCTTGCCGTGGCCTGTTTACCGACGGAAACATTGATCAACTCCGCCGCGACAAGGCCTGACATGCACAATATCATCAATAAAATGGAAGCCTTCTTTTTCATCGTCCTGTCCTTTCCAATAAATCTGCAAATAAACGGTAGTTGGTTCATGAGCCCTGTTTCTTCAACGAAATTTCTTCCCCTTTCATTGACCTGATGAAAGAATTTGGCGGTAGCAATCCCGCCGTCACGCGAAATCCACTCAAGCCTGTATGAAAAATGTCACAAAGACCGATGGGCCAATCCGATTGTATACCCTGCGCTGCCTGCTTATGAATTGCATTTATGAATCGAATGATCGCCTCCGCCAACCAAATTCTATCGCTTGACATCGACCCGCCTTTGTTCGCCTCTTGCGCAACAATCCTCCCTGCCTTCCTCGGAACGGCATCTCCTGCGCACGAAAGCGGGAGAATTTACCTCGCACACACCATATACAACATACCGTAACAGGAGAAATGGTCAACGCCAATATGTGCAAAATGATCGCCATATTGTGCATATCTCTATTTTCTAATCCGGACGATCAAGGACTTGTTGCTTCAGGGGCATATAATTGCATCACCTCAAACTGAATTCCTTTCTATATTGCTGTGGTGTTATCCCCTTGACACTGGAAAAATAACGAGAAACATGGTCCGGGCCGGGAAATCCGTACTTGTATGCAATCTGCGCAATGGTATCATGTGTCGTCAGAAGGGATTTGGAAATAATATCAACACGCTGTTTCTTGATTTCAGAACTGATCGAACGGCCCAGGACACGGGTAAAACGGTCGTACAGAGCTCTTCTCGATATCGTAACCTGGCGCAGCACATCTTCCACCTGAATCGGCCGAAACGCATTTTCTCGGATGAAACGTATCGCTCGGGCCACTTCCGGATCCTGCACCGCCTGGACGCTGGTGGACTGTCTGCCCACTACTTGTGTAGCCTGGAGATGCACCGCCGTTTTCACTGGTTTCCTGCCTTTTAGTAATTGAGCCAGTCGCTCGGCCATCTCATATCCTACTTTTTCATGATTCAAAGCAATACTGGAAAGGGGGGGATTACAAAGTTCGCAAAAGAGGATATCGTTGTCAACACCGAGAACGGCCACTTCATCCGGTACGATCAGATCCAGGGAGCGAGCGGCCTCGACCACAACGGCTGCGAAATCATCGTTATACGCCCAAACCGCCAAAGGCTTGGGAAGCTGCTTTAACCATGAACCAATCGCATTGAATTCCTCTTCCCAGAACATCTTTCCGCTTTTCTGTGTCTGGTTATGCGTGTAGGCGTTATGTCCGGCTTCCTGCAAACATTTACGAAAAGATTCCAGACGCACTCTGGACCAGTAACTTCGGGCATAACCACAGGCGGCGAAATGCTGGAAACCCAAATCCAGATAGTATTCCGCCGCCATTCTGCCTGCATTTTCCCTGGAACAATCCACGTTGATAAAACCTTCAATTCGTTCGCGTCCGGGAACCAAAACAGCGGGGAATCCACAGGGCAGGATCTGTCGGGCCGTTTCCGTATCCGGCATATCCGCCAATATACCATCCACATCGCCGGACTGCAGAATCTTCCGCAATACAGCCCTCCCCAGTGCATTGTAGATATTGGTCCCGGGTCTGGAATGGATCATCTGGTAGTAAGACAATTCACGAAAAAAAAACCATGGACCGTGCAGGTGCACATATTTGGTTATCCCCCGAATGAGAGTTCTGCCGGCCGCCCTTCCCGAATCAATCAGTAAAATGATTCTTGGAATCCTCTCCATGCGTCTATCCTGGCCCAAAGACATGTGTTTTCCTGATCCAACACCTGTTTGTCGCCAATCCAGGCCATTTCATTATAATCAACCCCGAAAGACAAGGCAAGAAGTTCCTGCACAATATGGCGATAATAATACACATTTTGGCGTTGCCATACCGTGCATGCATTCCTACAATAACATCCTATGTTTCGGCTTGGGGATTCTTTAATAAACAATCATAGCGGATGATTAGAATAAAAGAATCGACGAGAAGCACATCGCTAGCTGTTTGATTCCTTAGCGGAAATTCCGTGGCGGACAATAAAAGGAGTATACGGGAATGGAAACAAAGAACGAAGCATTCACCTTAATCGAGTTACTGGTTGTTATAGCGATTATCGGAATCCTTCTGGCCATATTGATTCCCGCATTAAATATCGCCAAACAGCAGGCAACAGGAGCGATTTGCCTGGCGAATTTGAATGGCCTATCCAAAGCATGGACGTTGTATGCCGAAGACAATGAAGGACGTATCGTCGGCGGGACAACAGGAAGTACGGCAAGTCCCTATTATTCATGGGTGGAATTTGCCAGCGGGACAGCTTCGGATGAAAAGGAGGAAAAGGAACGCGCTATCAGAGACGGCAAGCTTTTCCCCTATGCGGAAGCCGTCAAAATCTACCATTGTCCCGGAGACAAACGATATCTGTCCCCGAGCAAAGATAGCGGAGCATATGGTCTGGAAATCGGCGGATACAGAAGTTACTCCATTGTCGGGGGCATGAAAGGAGTGGCCGAAAGCGGAGATTGGGAAATCATCCCTCATGTGAATATGGCAACCTTGAAAAGTCCGGGGAGCAAATATGTATTTGTGGAAGAAGCCGATGGCCGAGGAGACAACGCCGGTTCCTGGGTGATTCATCCGAAAAGCCGCGGCTGGGTCGATCCGTTTGCCATCTGGCATAATGAGCGGAGCACGCTCGGCTTTGGCGATGGACATGCCGAAAAGCATGACTGGGTAGACCAAAGCACCATTGATATGTCCGAAGATCAGACTTTTTATAAAGCATTATACGCAAACGACAGCGGGGATGATCTGGACTATATGATCCGCGCATACCCGTATGTTCGATTCCTGTAATTGATCGTTTCTTTTATCGTTTGCGCGTCCGCGCCAAAGACCCAGGGAGCATTCGTTCGACGTGACTTTCACGGGAGAAGGGTAAGACACAAAATCGGCGGGTTCCCGGCCAGGTCAGCCGGACGATCCGATAAACAGAGGCAGGCGATACGTGATGAAGGGTTGTTGTATGAAGAAAGTTGTCTTCCTGCTGACAGCGGGATTGGTTGTTGGGGGGGCTTTGACGGGCGCGGCGGAACCGCTGAAGACGCTGCAAACAGGGGAAACCAACGAACAGCGCGCAGCGCGGATTCAGTGGTGGCGCCAGGCGAGGTTCGGGATGTTCATCCACTGGGGGCCGGTGAGCCTGAAGGAGACCGAAATCAGTTGGTCCCGCGCCAACTCGAATCCAAAATGTCCGAACAATGGCCCGATTCCCGTCGAGGTCTACGACAACCTGTATCGGCGGTTCCATCCCGTCAAGTTCGACGCCCGCCAGTGGGTCGCTCTTGCTCGTGAGGCCGGCATGAAGTACATGATCCTGACAGCCAAGCACTGCGATGGATTTCTGCTGTGGGACTCGAAGGTCGATGACTACAACATTATGCACACCCCGTTCCAAAGGGATGTATGCGGTGAACTCGTCAAAGCTGCGCGCCGGGAAGACATGCGCATCGGGTGGTATTTCTCGCCGATGGACTGGCGCGACGCGGATTTCCGTACCGACCGGAACGCGGCGTTCCTGGAGCGCATGCAGGGCGAGCTTGGCGAACTGCTGACGAACTACGGCCCTATCGACATCTTGTGGTTCGACCACGACGGCGGCGAGGCCATGTACGACCAGGCGAATACCTATGCGCTCGTGAAGCAACTGCAGCCGCACATCATCATAAACAACCGGCTCGATCTTGGCGTCGGAAACAGCAACCGCCAGATCCTCTCGCCGTTTGCCGACTATACCACGCCGGAGCAGATCGTAGGCGGCTACGACGACCAGACGCCCTGGGAATCGTGCATGACGGTCTCACAGCGCAGCCAGTGGTCATGGGGGGGGCCGCAGGACGGTGTCAAATCGTTTGAGACCTGTCTGAACATGCTGATCCGTTGTGCCGGCGGCGACGGGAACCTGCTTTTGAATGTCGGTCCCACACCCAGCGGCGAGATAGCGCCGGAACAGGCGGATATTCTGCGGAAGATGGGCGCCTGGCTGGCCAAGTACGGCGAAAGCATCTACGGCACGCGCGGCGGGCCGTTCCGGCCCGGGCGCTACGGTGCTTCCACCCGTAAGGGGAAAACCATTTACCTGCACATCCAGCGCTGGGCGGACAATGTGCTGACCCTGCCGGGGATCCCGACCCGAATTGAAAGCGGTACCGTGCTGACAGGCGGTCAGGTCACTGTCAAGCAAAGCGATGAAACCATCGAGATTTCCGTTCCGGTCGCCGACCGGGATCCAATCGACACCATCGTAGCCCTGAAGCTGGATCGCCAAGCCTTGGAAATCGCACCGGTGGAAGCACCTGCAGAAAGGCCGTCGCTGACGACGGGCCGTAAGGCAAAGGCATCGAACGTTTACCAAAACAACACCCAGTATAGCGCGGACAAGGCGGTGGACGGCAACCTGGAGACACGCTGGGCCAGCGATGCCGGAGTCAAGTCCGCCTGGCTGGAAATCGACCTCGGCCGGCCGACCGTCATCGGTCGTGCCGTGATCGAGCAGGCCTACCCGGAGTTGCAGCGCTGCCGCCAATACGCCATTGAATACTGGCAGGATGGACATTGGACCGCGTGCTATCGTGGCGAGAATCTCGGCGCCAGCGTTGCTGTCTCCTTTGCGCCGGTCACGGCGCAGCGAGTACGATTGAACATCGCCGAGGCGACCGACGGTCCGACCCTCTGGGAGTTTTCGCTGTTTCCGCCCGCGGCCGATCAACGAAAAAACGAGCTTTACTCGCAATGAAAGACTTCTTCCATGTCAGCCCACCATTGATCGTCGGCTCTGTCAGGCAAAGGTTCCTGACAGGGCATACATATGTCCCACCACTTCTGCGTTGCTTCATCCGCGGCCATCTTGGCCATGTCGGCCGCAAAGTCATTCCCCGTGTATTCGAAGTAGCTAAACAGATAGTGTTTCCCATCCGGGAGCTTTCTCATGTAAATCGAGTAATTCCTTATGTTGCATTGTCTGATCCTGTCCAGAACTTCCGGCCAGACGGCGGAATGAAGCCTTTTATATGCATCCCGTTTTTCTTCCTTAACTCCTATAATGCATCCGACTCTTTTCATGATAAAACAACTCCTCTTGAACACACAAATCCCATTTTCTTCATCCTCTCGTTCTTTCCGCCTCTTCCATCGCGATGGTCGCCCATTCCCAGAGACGATGGGGCTCATAACGCACGGTGGAAATATCCTTCATAATAAGCTCGATATGACATTGGCCCCTTGCGCAATCGAGGACTCTCCTGATATCCGCACGGGCATTTTCCGGTTCCCATCGGGTCTCTGCAAACACGGCCGGGTTGGGTTTCTGACTGATGACATAATCGTCCCCGATCTCGCCGATCGCCCGGTTGATATCACACCACGGACTAATCGATATTTTTCTTAGATTCGGTATCTTTCGCAGAAGATCGATCTTTTTATCCAAGGGTTCACAACAGCCGTAATAGGTCAGACCGAACCGCTCCAGCCATCGTCTATCATGCTTCAGGGCAAATTCCCAATGCATTTCCGGAGAAACCTCCGAAAAGATCTGGGCATTTGAGCAACCCCACATATTATGGGGTCGCACATACAGGGGATCGTAGTCTTTGCCCGGCAGTGCGCTGGCAAAGCCATATCCGCCGGAACCAACACGCGTGTTATTGTTGTCAAGACTGAGAAGATTCATCCGCTCAAATTGATCCAATTCGGTCATCCAGGCGTCAACCATGCGGGAGACCGCCGCGTGCACCATTTCCGGTCGCACGATCATATCCATCATGGCTTCCTGTATGCCCCACCAGCGGATCAGATAATCCCAGGGGGTGAACCAGATGTGCGTCTGGCCGACTTTTTTGACCGGCATAATGCCTTTGTAAACTTCACCCATAGCCTGATAGGCGTATTCTGTCGCTTCTTTATTGTGCGTAACGACAGGAATCTGAATTTTGTCAATATCCTCCGGCTCCTTAATCTGTATGTTGAAATGCCGCGAAACAACGTCACTCGTCTGATCCGTCATTACTATATCGACATCTTCAAGAATCCCGAAATCCGTGCTATGAATCGCCATCGGGCACTCGAAGTAATCAGAGACAACCATATCGGCCGGTACATGTTTCCATTGATAAATCGTCTTGCGCAGACGATCTTCCTGATCCCTCGCCCACAGATTCTCACATTGCAACGTCAACTCGTTATCAACATTCATTTCATTCCAGCATATCTCATTGATCCAGACCATCGGTCTTTCAGACTGCAGGTCATTCAGTTTCCTCCACAACCGCGCCGTTTCCTCATGTCTTTTCAGATTGGCTATTTCGGCCACATTGCCGGCCAGTCTGCGCAGGATTTCTTTGTCTCTCTGAGGAAGCTTGATCTCAGCCGCGACAGGCGGCGGAATCTTGTGACTTGGATCGTGCAACATAGGCCACCCCTTGACACCTTAGCAATACGGCTCCTTTTACCATTGCGCCGGCATGAATTGATCCACATTCGCCTGTGTTATTATCTGCTTGGGAAGATACCGTACGAGAGGGAGCGTGTTGCCATCAAACCATTCGGCGGCGGTATATACGGCAATCGCTCCATCGCCTTCCGCCGACTGATACGTAATCGCCAGCGCATCGCCAGCCTTGACAGCATCCATTCCCGTCTTGCTGTTGCCGGCGGCGACGATGACAATATCTTTCCGCTGTGAGCTCCTTATGGCCTCCAGCGTTCCGGTCATCGTGAAGCCATCGCCGGCAAGCACCAGGCCTTGTAGCTGGTCGCCGTACAAGGTCAGCCACGCCGAGACCAATTGCATGGTTCCTTCCGCTTCCAGATTGGCGGTATCCATCGCCAGGAGTTTCATTTTCGGAGCATATTCCATCAGCTCCGTAATCGGCGCATAGGTCCGTGCAAAAAAGGGCGAACTGCCGGGCATGTGGCGGACAATGGCGTAACCGCCTTTTTTTCCCATGGCATCCGCGAATTCTCGCGCCAGCAGACGGAACTGGCCCCAGTCATCCGGTCCCGTCCATGCGAGACAATACTTCATCGCTTCATCGCATGGAATGGTATTAGAGGCGATACAGGGGATGCCCGCTTTCGTAATGCGTCGCAGCAAGGGGGTACAGGCCGTCGCATCCACGGGAGCGAAGATAACCATGTCGGGACGTTCGTTGATTGCCTGATCTGTCTGCTGGGCCTGTAAATCCATGTTCCAGTTGCCGTTCAGAATCTTTGTCTCCATTTTATATGCCTGCGCCATGACAGTAAATCCTTTTACATATGCCGTCCAGTACGGATGATCGCCGGCTTTGAGCAGTACAATCCGTTTCCCCGCCGGCCCATCGCCCGGCGATGAAGGCATGGCAACCTTTTGGATATTCCATCCTGCATACTCGATGTCCCACCAGTGGCCTTTTTCGGTTTCAGGCAGCGCCTTGGGATCCGCCGGACGATCCGGAACATTTTTTACTTCTTTCTGAGGCAGAATATAAGGCTGGCCATCAGTACCCCTCAACGCATAGGGAGTAAACTCGGATTGCTCTTTCTCCTGTGGTTTCGACAGGACCCGGACGGGGATCCGGACATGGATGAAGTACATCGCGAAAATCGCCACGATTGCCACAATCCCGACAATTGCAACACACATCAGAACAAAGCGATCTTTATCCGTCATGGATTCAACTCCTTCTTCATTCCGGTCCGACACAGACCCCTTGATGGTTTCCATCAAGAGAGCCGATCGTTGCCCTTTGATCCTTTCACGTTGATATAACACAAAGGCTTCGTAAAGAACGACCAGGGCCAGGAGGATGCCGTTTATGAAGATCTGCACCTCGAAACCCAGTCCTACACAGCCGATTCCGTTAAAAAGCGTAGTTAACAATAAAACGGCAAAATAACTTTTCAGCACACAGCCCTTCCCGCCGCTCATAAGAGCCCCCCCCATGATCACGGCCACCAGCACTGTCATGAGAGTGCGGTTGGCCAGTACGGCGGCAGAGGTCATAGAACTAAGACCGGCAGCAAAGATCGCACCGGCTAATCCGGCGGTCAATCCGCAACCGATAAAGCCTGCCATCAGATACCGGTCTCTCCCCAGGCCGGCCAACCAGGCGCTCTCCGGATTGCCGCCAACGATAAAAAAGGCTCGCCCCCAGGGAGTACGATTCAAGAAGATTGTGCATCCAAGAACCAAAAGTAGAGTAAGAAGTACGATCGGAGGCAGCAAGGGGAGAAGCGGGGTTTCCAGCCAGTCAGCCAGCCGATAGTCTTCCACGGCCATGGATCCGCCCTTGCTGTAAAGATGCATTACGCCGGTTACTATGATCATCGTCCCCAGAGTTACGATAAAGGAATTGATTTTACCCTTGACCACAAGCAGTCCATTGATACATCCCACGAACGCCCCTGTCAGCAAGGCCAGCACAATCGAAATTGTCCACCCCAACAAAGGCTGGAGGCCGATACTTACCATACCGGAAAGCATGACTACCGCCCCCACGGATAAGTCCAGTTGTCCAAGGATAAAGATCAAAGTAAAACCAATCGAAACAATAGCATTCAGGCTGGCTCCTTTTAGAATGGTCGTAATATTGTATGCAGAAAAAAAATTGGGAACACAGACGGAGAAGCCGACAAAGAGAAGCAGTAGCAGCAGCAACGCGCGGTGGTTATCAAGGAACCGGAATACAGAATAGCTGTTGCGCCGCATACCAGATATCGGCTCGTTCTGCGAAAACTCGTTAGGCATAATCCTTTCCCCGTCTGCATAACTGCCGCTGGTGCAAACCGACAACCGCGATGAAAACGCCGCCTGTCACAATATTCTGTTCAAAAGCGCCGATTCCCATGAAGGTCATAATATTGGTCAATAATCCGATCACGAGAACTCCCCCCAGGACCCCAGGCATCGTGCCGCGGCCTCCGCGGAGCGTCATCCCCCCGATCACGACCGCGGTCACAGCCTTAAAGTCATATCCTTTGCCCAGGTAGAAAACACCGAGCTTATTCATGGAAGTAAGAAAGATACCGGCGATCGAGGCGCAGAACGCCGCGACGAGAAAGTCCAGTAGAATCACGCGTGAAACATCGATGCCGGTCGTGCGAGCGGCTGGTTTGGAGGATCCCACAAGTTTGGATTCGATTCCAAAACGGGTATGGACTATTACGAAGTGCCCTGCAATAAACAGCAGCACCATGACCACAACAACAAGAGGTACAGAGCCAATGCTCATCCGAAAAAGCCCAATCAATTTGAAGCCCGCTGTGCCAGGTTCAATATCGGGATAGACCTGGTTGTTACTCCAGGCAAAACGCATAAAACCTTCCATGAAAAAGGTCACCGCCAGCGTCCAAAGGATGGGATTCGCATTAAAACGCCCCACAATAAATCCGTTCATTGCGCCAATCAACAGTCCCGCCAGAATACCTGCGGTCAATGCCACTGTGAATCCTAAGGGAAGCGCCGATACACAGATAATTCCCGAAAAAGCCATGATGGACGGCATCGACAGGTCCGCCATATTGCCCGAATAAGTCACGAACGCCATCCCTGTCGCTACGATGCCCAGAAGGGCTACTGCATTGAGCACACTCAGCAGATTCGTGACAGTAAGAAACTCATCAGAAACAAAATCGCCTATAACAACCAGTACTGCCCCGACAAGATAAATGCCGACGCGATCCAATAAATCTGTCCGTACAAAGGCAGAATGGTTTTTTTTCGCTGGGATCATACGACTTCGCCATTCATGGCCAACAGTACAGATTCCTCGGAAAGCTGAGTTTTGTTCATCTCTCCCGCCAACCGGCCGTTATGGAGCACAATCACACGATCCGAAAGTCCTACCAGCTCCGGTAAATCCGAACTGATCAGGAGAACGGTCCGTCCCTCCTCCACCAGATCCCTGACCACTCGATGGATTGTCACCCTTGCCTTAACATCCACTCCCCGAGTGGGTTCATCCAGAATCAACACGCGCGGATCGGCGGCAATCCATTTGCCCAAAAGCACTTTTTGCTGGTTCCCACCGGACAAATTGCTTACCTCCTGTGAAACGGACGAGGCGACAATACCAAGCTTCTCGATCAAATCCGAAGTGATTTGGGCCTCGTGATTTGCCGTATACAGACCGCAATGTGTATTGCGTTGCAGCGTTGCCGAGATCAGATTCTGTTTAATGGACAGCCGTAAAAATAGGCCATCGATTTTTCGATCCTCGGAAAGATACATCAGGCCGTGCTTTATAGCGTCCGAATAGGATTGGCGTCGGAGTCTTTGGCCTTCCAGTTCCACCGTCCCTCTGTCATAAGGAGCCAATCCGCAAAGGGAACGTGCGATATCGGTTCTGCCAGCCCCGGTAAGACCCGCGATGCCCAGTATTTCTCCTTTACAGGCATGGAAAGACACATTGGAAAAAAAACCATTCCGTGTAAGATGTTTCACTTTCAAAACAGGTTCGCCAATCTTCCGTGTCGGCGAGACAACCGGCTTTTCCAGGGTCTTGCCCACCATCATCTGTACCAGCATGGGAGGCGTTACTTCATGGATCGATTTCGTCGCGACTATGCGGCCGTCGCGCATGATCGTAATACGGTCTGCGATTTCAAAAACCTCCGGTAAATGGTGGGAGATATAGAGGATCGTAATCCCGCGATTTTTAAGCTGCCGCATACGAGCAAAGAGACATTGTACTTCCCGGCGTGACAATGCCGAGGTCGGTTCATCCATCACAAGGATACAGGGATTGACGCCCAATATCCTGGCGATCTCCACAAGCTGGGCTTCATGCTGGCTGATTTCTCCGATCGTCTTCCAGGGATCAATGTCTAATCCCACCTTGTGTAGAAGCTGCTGCGACTGACGATACATGGCCTTCTTGTCCAGCCAGAAACCGTATCTGTACGGCAAACGTCCAACGAGAAGATTTTCGGCAATGCTGATCGGACGCGCTACGCTTAGCTCCTGGTAGATCATCCCCACTCCGCATTCTCTGGCTTTGGCGGGAGAATGCAAAAGAACCTCTTTTTGCCCGATGACGATGGATCCGATATAGTCATTAAAAGAGCCGGCCAGGATCTTCATCAGAGTGGACTTTCCGGCGCCGTTTTCACCCATAAGCACATGCACCTCCCCCGCATACGCTTCAAAATCTACCCTGTCAACCGCCAACGTGCCTTGATATCGCTTGGAAACGCCGTGCATTTTCAGAGCGATGCCAATTGTATCCGATTCAGGCATATTCCCTCGTAGTATATCCGGCTCTACCTATGGGGATTCACGGGATGGATTCTCGCTCCATCGGCACGAGGCGTCAAGTCCTTGATGTCGTATTCGCCCAATCGAAGCGGATACCGGCCAAACTGGCGCACCAGCGTAACAATATAATCATACGTATGCCCGGATACAGTACTGGTAACGGAGTGATCCGACTGGAAAATATAGCCTCCCCCTTTGGCCGCATTCAGTTTTCGCAACACCTCTTGACAAATCTGTGATTGTTCGCCTGTTTCCCATACTTGAATATTGCTGTTGCCGCAGATACCGAGGGTGTGGCCATACTCGCCCCGTAATGCCACCGCATCAAGGTTTGCCTTCGCTTCCAGAGGATTCATGGCATCGATACCGATTTCGATAAAATCGTTGAGGATGGGGCTCACATTTCCGCATCCGTGATAAATCACCATCAGGCCTTTGGAATGGGCATAGTCGGTGATTTTTTTCACCCAGGGCTTGAAATACATGCGCCAGTAGTCCGGGGAAAAAAACATGCCTTTTGTATAGGCCACATCTCCCCATATTACAAAGCCATCCAGCAATCCCTGCGCCGCATCGATCTGCGCTTTGGTACAATCCAAATAGAACTGGCCGATCCGATGGATGACTTTACCCATGCGTTCTGGATACAAACCAATCCATAACATATTGTTTTGGGGGCCGATGAGCCTGGTCAAACACTCATTGCATTCAATGATGCTTCCAAATACCGGAAAATCCGGATGCAACGATCGAATTGTTTCGATCCACGGAGGCGAGTTTCTTTCAAAACTATCTCCAACACCTGCGATCTGATTGTCGCCGGCCTCCCGATAACGACGTCTATCGCTCGGGTCATCAAACGTGAGGGATTCCAGCGTTTCGATCGTATCGGTTTCAAAGGCAAGAAATTCAGGCATGGGCGCATCAAATTTTTTGCGCAGAATCGCATTAAATCCGGTCCTGACAACGACCTCCGTGCCGTTTTCCTTCAAAACCTCGAAGGAACGGATGAAAGGATCCATGTTGGGAACCGTAACAATCCAGTCCAGATCGTAATAATAATAGGGATTGGCGTCCTCTGCCAAATCGAGGTCTTTTCGCCATCGCTGAATGAAACTGCCCCAGAAAAAATCGCTGATCGGTACGTGGTCCGGCTCTTCATGACGGAGAGTTTTCTTAACGCGTTCAAGTTTTTCAAGCGTGTTCTTCTTTCGCTTGTCCTGTGGAAACTTGCTGGGCGTTTCAAACATTTTCAAAATCCCTTTCCATTCCGTTGGAACCACGAATACGCCACTGCATTCTATCCCATGCATAGCGTAATTTCCAGCCCTTTTAAGAATCCCTCGGTGCTTACGACGGCACAATCCGGATAATGAGTAAGGGGATACATTTTTGAGATATCGCCTCATTGAAAAGATTTGTAGGAGATTCCGGTTCCATTGGCAACAGAAGTCATTATTTTGAAAGCAGTTTAGCTGGCTGGGCCGGGTCTGCATTTGAAGTGGCATAGAACGTCGGCCTGTTCCTCTGGGCAAAACCGATCGGGCAGAGGCTCAAATTGGGGGCGCGGGGGGGGAAATTTGGGTCTCTGGGGCCCCGAGCGGTTTTGCCGAGGCAAGCCGCGCCCAAGACCTCCACCCACAAATCTTTCAAGAGAGCCGAGATATCTACTCCGGCAGGAATGCGGAGCATACCGGCAATTCCCATCTTATGCGCCGGCGGAAGAGTAAATGATATGGAACGAGATACGGAGGATGTGATTTTATAGGGATTCTATAGGCAGTTTTTCCCGATTTTTTGCCGAAAATGTCCACCCTCCTTTTAACCGTCCCCGAGAGGACTCGAACCTCTAGCCTTTGGCTCCGGAGGCCAACGCTCTATCCATTGAGCTACGGGGACAAGATACCCTCGGGATTTACAGCCCGGATACGTTTCTATACAGCAAACCGAGTAAGAAGTCAACTCTCATGCCTAATTTTCCTCCCCCGATTTGATGTGTGTTTGGGCCGTTCTCCGCGAAAGGCGAAACCCCCGCGAAGAGGTTGACAATCCTCTTTTTATGCGCTATATTGACGATTTTGCCATGCATAAGGAATTCCATGAAATACCTATTGGATTGTATCTATATACTGGCTGTGGTTCTGATCAGTCCGAAGTTGCTGTATCGCATGATCCTTCATAAACGATATCGCGACGGCTGGGCGCAGCGGCTGGGCCGGATTCACCGGCGATTTCCCGATAAGGCGTGCCTCTGGATTCACGCGGTCAGCGTCGGCGAGGTTAACGCCGCCGATTCGTTGATTCGGCGCTGCCGGCAAGAGCGGCCGGATTTTGAAATCATCCTCAGCACGACGACCGATACCGGATTTTCTCGCGCCCAAAATCGATATGGGAAAGAGCATCTGGTATTTTACTATCCCTTCGACCTGTCCTGGGTTGTCCGGCGGGCGCTGGATCGGATCGGCCCCCGTCTGATTGTGCTGATGGAACTGGAGGTCTGGCCCAATCTGGCCTCCGAGGCGGGCCGGCGCACTATTCCCCTCATGATCGCCAACGGCCGGCTCAGCGATCGCAGTTTCCCCCGGTACCGCCGGATTCGTTTTCTTACCCGTCGGATGTTCCGCCATGTTTGCCTTGTTCTCGCCCAGACAGAAGAATATGCCCGGCGTTTCAGCGCTCTGGGCTGCCCTCCCGAGCGGATTCGCGTGACCAACTCCCTCAAATACGATACGGCGCAAATCATCGACCGAGTCGAAGGGACAGAGGAACTGGCCCGGCAATTGCGGATTGAGGGGCAACGGCTCTGGATCGCCGGGGGGACCGGCCCGGGTGAAGAACAGATCGTTCTGGAAATACACAAGCGTCTGCGAGCAATAGCCGGACTGCAGAACCTGCGGCTGGTTATTGTGCCTCGAAAACCGGAACGTTTCGAGGAGGTCGCCGGACTGATTGAAGCCTCCGGATTTTCCTCTGTTCGTTACAGCCGCATCAAAAACGGCAGGCAGACTGTCGATGAATCGCCGGAGGTGATTTTGGGCGATACCATGGGCGATTTACGGAAATTTTACTGCCTTGCGACCGAACCGGCGTTCGTGGGCCGAAGTCTGGTCCCGATGGGCGGTTCGGATATGATAGAGCCGGCCGCACTGGGCAAATGCACAATCTTCGGTCCGCATACGTTTAATTTCAGGCAAACCGTCGAAGTGCTTCTGGCCGGCAACGGCGCCCTTCAGGTACAGGACCAGGAACAGCTTTTTCAGGCTTTATACCAGTGCATGACGCAACAGGGCTATGCCGATCGGATCGCCGCCAACGGAAGGGAAGTGATCCGGCAAAACCAGGGAGCGACCGAGCGCACGGTGCAGGCTATTGTCGAACTGCTGGACTGAGTCTTGACCTTCTCGGCGTATCACCCTCGAATGGCCTTAACCATCGCCTTAATGTGTTCCGGCGTAGTCCCGCAGCAGCCTCCCAGCAACCCAGCGCCGGCATCGAAGATTTGCTTCGCCGCTGCCGCGTACTCCTCGGGAGAAAGTTTATAAACCGCTTTGGCGTCGATTAGCTCGGGCTTGCCGGCATTCGGCTCGGCCAACAAGAGCATATTCGTATCTTCGAGAGCAGCGCTGTAGGTTTCGGCAAGCCGGATATACTGGTCCATCGTCAATGTTCCGCAGTTAAAGCCGATAGCGGTTAAGCCCAGCTCTCTCGTTTGCGCCACGACCCCGGCCGGATCAATCCCCATCATCGTCCGGAATCCCTCCTTGGCCGGATCAAAGGCCAGGGACGCCAGCATCGGCAAATCCGTCGTCAGGCGGGCCGTCTGGATCGCTATGCACAGTTCATCGACTGCGGTCATCGTTTCGATGATAATCCCGTCTACTCCCCCGTCCACCAGCCCGCGGACCTGCTCGGCAAAGGCGTCTTTTAATTGCAGAGGTTCCAAAGTGCCTAGCGGTTTAAGAAAATCCCCGGTCGGACCGACATCCCCCAGGACATAACGATCCGGCCCCGCGGCTTGCCGCCCCGCCAGAGCCCCGGCTTTGTTTATTTCGTAAGCCTCTTTTTCATGTCCATGCCGTTTCAAAGCGACGGCGTTGGCCCCGAAGGTGTTGGTAATAATGCCATCGCAGCCGGCCTCCAGATAGCGTCTGTGAATTTCGATCACCATCTCGGGAGACAGCAAATTGATATACTCGTTACAGGCGCCCGGTTCGACCCCGGCGGCCATCAACTGGGTGCCCATGGCGCCATCAAGAAAGAAAACATCCTGTTTGAGTCGTTCTGGAAGCGATTTTCGCATACTGTATCCGCTCTGCATTGGTTTACTGTTCTATAAACCGACAATCGGTAGTCAATTCGTACACATGTTCAAAGCCGCTGCTGTCGGCCCGCTCAAACAGACCTTCCCGCTGCTTTTGATTCGGTTCGAACGGCTGAACTCCGGACAGTTTGAGCTCCACACGTGCTTGCTTCTGCTCGGTATTGTGGATGGTCATCTCAATGTGCTGCGGAACATCGACGGCTGTTCCAACGGTCTTATAATCGGTTAACTCGACGGTCGCCAGTTTCTGTCCCGTTCGGCTGTGGTATGTCATCCGCCGGACCTGCCGCGAAAAACAGTCGATCCATATCTCCCGGGCAATTTTGCCGTCCGGATGCAGCTTTGTCAGCACATCCATGTCGTGGTCCCTGGTTAGAATCCAGGTCGGATCCACCCGGACCAAACCCAGCGATTCTAATAGACTTTCCGGATTAATCAGCATCGTTTCGGAACAATCCCGAAGCGTATTGCGGCGGCCAAACCAATAGGCGCTGACCTCTTTCGGCTTGATCCGCAGGTAAAACTCCTGCTCGTTGGTCGCCAAACGCAGCATCTCGCCGATCAATCCCGTCCCTATCAGAAAAACCTTTTCGGGAGGGCAGAAGAACAATTTGACCGACGGTTTTTCCTCGTGCTTCCCCCCTTTCTCGTCATACCACATAATCCGACAGTCCCCGCCGGACCGCAGCGAGATCCGGTTTTCCCGTTGTTGATCGAAAAGAGAAACCGCCTCTTCAACACTTGTCAATCGCTCGCAATTCAGGGATTCCGGTTTTGGTTTCGGATGCGGAGCGCATCCCGCCATCGCCATGCACAACAGCGCACAAAACAATCCCGCTACCGGCCTTATCGATTTTACCGCCGCCATATTACAAATCCACCTGCAGAATCTGCCCCATCTGTCCGGACAATTCATCGACTTGTTCTTCGCTCAGATGGGGATTGATTACGTTGACAAAACGATCCTCCCCCGTCACCCGCAATGTCCAGATTTCCGCCTCCTCCCGGATCTGGCTGGATTCATATTTCAACTTCCGCTTTCGCATCAGAATCAGGGCCAGGACAAATCGAAAATTCACCTTCTCGGTGTCGGTTTCCTCGGCCATACGGTCAAAAAAGGCCATCAGCATCTCATCGCTGACCAGCAGGCGTTTTTTGCGGGTTTCGTCCGGCATGCGCGTCCTCCAGAAACAATATACGCCGGGCCGGGCCTGTTCCCAGTATTCCGTACTGAAATCGCGCCGTTCCAGGTTTTGTTCGCCCTCGACCAGGGCGGCATAATATTCCTGGCCGGGCTCCAGGGGTTTGCCGGTTCCGCAGCAATGTCCTGCCGCCTTGCTGATTTCCCAATCCGCCATGTGACTTATTGCTCCTTTATGGATCCGTCTCCGGTCCTGCAAAAGAAAGCCAGGATTGCAAAGACTCCACGGTTTTCGGTCCGATCCCCGGGACCTTCTGCAAATCCTCCGGGCGATGAAAAGCCCGTTCGTTCGCGCCCAACCGGCTTCGGTAAGCAAGAATGGCCCCGGCCCGCTGAGGACCGACATTCGGCAATCGCTCCAGACTGGCGGCGCATGCCGTATTGGGATCGATCCGTTGCGCTATCGCCAGGGGTCTGCCGGGCGACAGCGCCAAATGGCGCCCGATCTCCAGCCAAACAACAAGAACGACCGCGACGCCTTCCAGTATCAGGCCGGCGCGAACATACGATTTCATCCCGAACTGTCGCCCCTGTGTCATGCCACAAGGGTAATCGGAGGAGGCTATTTTCGCAAGATCGCTTTTTGAAAACGGGCCAATGACAAGAAGGCCTTTTTCGGTTCCAGGGATTGATTCAAAAGGCCGCTGTTGGGAAGATCCATGTCCTCCGAATCGGCCAGGTTGGAATACGTCACCGACTGAATGAACGGCTTGCCCAGGGCGATCCGATAAAACTGATCGATCCAGAGTCCCTGGGTGTCGCTGTCCCATTCGTTGTGCCAGAATCCGGCTCGATTTGCAGCGCTGTCCCCTGTACCGACGGCATCGGGAACGGCCACTCCGGCGATATGAACCGGCTTGGCCACCTGGGCAAAACAATCCAGTCGCGCCGAAATCTGCATCATATCCCGCAGATGCATCCCGGGCTGGTCTTTCCCAAAATGCATTTCCAGTCCGTACGCATCAAAATTGATGCCGCTTTGAATCACCATATCGGCATAGACCAGCGGCGGGATCGTATTTCGATCCAGGGCGTAATACTCTCCCCACGGGTAGAGGATCTCCACCAGCTTGCGGGATTTGGCGTCGGCGGCTCGGGCGGCCAGCGTCGCCGTCCGCGTCATCTCGATGGCCTGTTCAAAATTAAATCCAAAATGATTGAGGGCATTCATCCCGCTGATGACCCGCCAGGCATGCACATATTTTCCGTACCGCCCGATGATTTTGGACACAAATCCATAGGCGGTCTCGCGAATCCGTTCAAATTCCGGCTTCCCATGCAGCAGCCAGCTCGGCAGATACTCTTTGGAAAAACGCAGGACCGGCCCCCCGCATACGGCCACGCGCCGGGAACTCAGGGTTTCGATACAATGATCCAGTTCGTTGAAATCGTATTGGCCTCGCTCCGGCTCGATCCGGGCCCAATTGACGGGCATGGTCACAAACCCGAACATATCAAAAAGCCACTTGCCATACCGCTCCTCATCAAGCCTCTTCGGATCGACCCGACAGCCCAGGCTGTGTCGTCCCAGTCCTTTGGCTTTGCAGCGCGCGGAAAACGTCGCCTCGCCCTGCTGCACGGCAAGCTTTTCAGAATACTCCATGGCCTTGGCAAGACACTGATCCGCCAACTGAGACGCTTTGCCCGGATCGGAAATCCGCTCCAGAGAGGAAATGAACAGCAATCGGGCTTCCTGCGACAGTCGAAACAATTCATCGTTTTCCTCGAACAGGGACCAGTCTTCCTGTTTGAGGGTGATCTGCATCAGTTTGGCCCGCGCCAGTTCGATATTCAGCATATAAGGCCGCTCTCGCTCGGGCAGCCGCGTGGTGGGCAGGAGCAAACGGCCCATTCCGTTGATCGGCCACAGCAGAGCCAGACCGGCGGCGTCATGACTTTTCCGTTTGCATTCGATCTGCCCGTGAACAAATCGAACCTCCTCGGTGGCGTGGAGGGGAATCGTATCGGCCCCAAACATATAGGCGGCGGAGACGACAAAATCGCTACAGGGTTTTCCGTTCTTAAATACCTGAAATTTCAACCTTATTTCCTATCGCTCGATCCATCCATTCGTTGTATAAGGTGCGTGATTATACTCGTCCCGGCTTCAAAAGCAAAACCAAACTCCCGGAATCATCCTCCCTTTGAAACTCCTCGACCGTCCCGGGCCCTCCGGGCGTCTGCTCCTATCGTCGCCGTCGGGGTTTCCCTTAGAAAAAGTACGGGTATTCCAGCCGAAGCTGAAACAGAAACAGAAGATACTGGGCCAGCATGACGGTCACGGTAATCAGCGCGGCAAGGCCGGCAATTTTGGCCATTCGGTAGCTGCCCAACTGCTCCAGAAAGATCGCTCTCGCTCCATGGGCATGCCGCCGCCGGCCCAGACGCTCGATCGCCTCCATGGCGTCCCCCAGGATCCGATGTCGGGTTTCGGCATCGGTTGGAGCGCACCACTGTTTAACCAACCGTTCGATATCCCGCATGTTCTTCATGATCCGCCTCATCATCCAAAAACTGCCTTAGTTTTTCCATCCCATAGCGATATCGTCCCTGAACCGTATTGGTTGACACGTTTTGTATTTCGCCAATTTCCCGAAATTTCAAACCTCCATGAATCTTCAGCAGGATCGCCTCCCGCTGCTCATAAGGCAATCCCCCCATCGCCTCGGCCAGCAATTCCAATTCCTCGTTGGTTTGGGCCTCCTGCTCGGGTTGGTTGCCAGGATCGCCTATAATGGCATCCGTTTCTTCCAGCGGCCAGATCCGTTTTCGCCGGCGGTACACATCGCGCGCACGATTGACCGTACACGTGGCCAGAAAACTCCTGAGACCGCCTGTCAATGTAAACGACTCAATCGCCTCGGCAAAGGCCAGAAATACATCATGCAGCACATCCTCAGCCGACGCCCGATCCTTCAGCAGACGATGTGCGATCAACAGCAGCGATTCTCCGTATTTCTCGTAAATTTGCGAAAGCGCCGCAGAATCTCCGCGTTTCAACTGCTCCACTAACCACTTGTCTTCTTGCATCCGTATCCCGTCCCCTCGGTTCGGAAAAACCACTTTCGCCTCTATTATAACGAATGGGGGGGGCTTTTCGTATGGGCTTGAGTTGTTTTTTTCTAATTCTTTTTATGACAATAATTTACAATTGCCAAGCGAAGGCATGAAATCAATGAATAACCAGACTTGTTTCCCTGGAAACCCAAAGGAACCGGCCTGAGAAAACATCTATCCGAGAAATAGGATTTGGCATCGACTTTTTTAATCGGGACAGCAGGTTTCCAAATGCTCGCGAAAACGCAGGAATCGCTCCATCTGGCGAATTCGGACCAGCAGATTGGCGATGGCATGAATCTGGCCCAGAAGGGTCTCGATCAGATCGGCATTGGCCTGAACCGTCTCCCCGGAATATCCCGGCAGGACCAGAAAGACCGAAAGATCGCCGCCGGGCTCTGTCGCAACCTGCAATCCGGTAATAAAGCACTCCTGGGTTTGGGCTGTGACCGGCTCCCAGCCGTCGCCGATCCGCTCGTGCAGGTCCTGAAGGACCTCCTGGCAGAAGGACAGGTCCAGCCGGTCGGGATCGCTGATAAAATAATCCCCTTCCTGCCCCCGAACCACCAGAATCGGGCCATCCTCCGGTAAAAAATCGACCATCTGGTCCAGCAGTTGTCCGGCCAGATCTTTTGCTTCTTTCCCCGATTTAAGGTCCGTCACCATACCGTTTCTCACACGACAATACGATCCAATACCGCCCCTTGTCGGCACGAACAGACGTTAACTTGGGGAAAAAAGCGAAAAAAGGACTCACCGCATGCAAGGTCTCATAAAGAGGTAAAAAACCGAAGGACAGGTAAGGATGGAAGGCAAAATCAGCTTTGTGGCGCCCGATATTTAATCATGTGGACGCAGTTGCCTTTTTCGTTGAATTCCACGACATCCATATAGGACCTCATCAGCAGCACCCCCCGACCCTCGTATTTGTACAAATTCTCCTCACTTCTCGGATCGGGCAGCGTTCCCGGATTGAATCCCGGCCCCTGATCGGAGATAGAAATGTCGAATTTTTCGGGAGTAATCGCGTATTCCACGGCGACTTCCTTTTTCGGATCCATCTCGTTTCCGTGTTTGGCGGCGTTCATCAGGGCCTCCTCCAGGGCCAGGTGGATGGCGAACAGATGATCTTCGCAATAGTGATTCTCCGCCGCTTCGGCCAGTAAACGGCTGCAAAGCCGCTCTACGGCGGTGCTGTTGCTGGCAATGGTCACAAACTTACGATTGGACTGTCCTGTCGTCATATATTCTTATATCGTTCGGAACCGAATCGGGCCTAACTCAATGCGAAGATTTTGTCCCGGAGATCCCAATTTTCTATCCTTAGGACTCCGAAACCTGCCCCTGCACGGCTCTGAGCCCGGCGGGCACATCCGGCTGGATGTCGAACACACGATCCAATTGCGTGATTTTGAAAACTTCCATGATTTTCGGCTGAATTCCGCACAGACTCATCTGCCCCTGATTTTCCCGGACCTTCTTGCTGATTCGGATCAGCAGCCCCAGCGCAGCGCTGGTAAGAAACTGGACACTCGAAAAGTCCATTACCAGCTTGATATCCGGTTCGACAATCGGAAGGATGGTTTTTTCAAGGGTCCGCAGGTCCGCATCCTCCAGGATACGCTCATAGGTCAGGGTCGCCACGGTGACGCCGCCGGAGTAGGCGATGCCTACCGGTGGAATTCGCTCTTTCATAACAGTCTCCCAACTGGTCCATAAAACAGACGGATGGTACCGGATCGGACGGGAATTGTCAATCCGATTTGCCGCTCGGGAGCGTTTTCAGAGAGGAATTACCGGTTTGTGTAAAACGATCCGGAAGACAGAGACCTATCGGATGCTCCATCATCGGGGAAAGAGGGATTTCGATCCGGCGGCGGTCCGGGCGGCTCCTCGCGCGGCCCCGGGGGACCTCCTGCCGGTCCCTGGCCGCCGCGTCCGTCGCGCGAGGGACGCGGCTCAAGACGCTGCTGCATTTGCTGTCGCTGAGGCTCGGTAAGGACGGCGTCCACTTCCCTTCGAATCGTCTCAAACAGCTGACGGCGGTTTTCCGATGATTCAGCAGTACGGACCTGTTCCGTATACTTCTGGAGAATCTGTTCGACCTGCTGCTTCTGTTCTTCGGTAAGATCCAGCGGCTCGACCGCCCTTTGCAGGGCCGCAATCGGCCATAGCGGATCCCCGCTGCCCGGTCCACCGCGTCCATCGCGGCCTTGCCGCTGCTCCATCAATTGGCGCATTTTCGCCCGCTGCTGTTCCGTTAAAATACCGTTGAACTCCTCCCGCATCTTCTCAAACAGCTTGCCGCGCTCTTCGGGCGATTCGGTCTTAAAAAAAGAATCGAAATATCTCTTGGCGATTTGTTCGGCCTGAATCTTCTGTTGGGGATTCAGTTCGAGCCATTCGTTCATTCGTCTAATCCAATCGCCGGGATTGATCGGTCCTCCGGGGCCGCCGCGTCCTTCACGCCCTCCCGGACGTTCCCGCCAGCCGCGGCGATCACGCATTTTTTCGATATCTTCGCGCCATTTCCTAAATTGCTCGACATCCAGGATCGCTTTCAGATCGACCACCAGTTTGGCTTGCAGGTCCTCCATCTTCTGTTCCATATCGATGCGGTATTCCTCCAAGGTTTCAAAATGCTTCCGCATCGTCTTATCGAGTTTACCTACCTGTTCTTCACTCAGATTATAATTGTCCCGCATAACCTGAATGGCTCCATGCAGCATCCCTTCATCCAGCGGTTTTGACGTATCTCCGCCGGGAGTCGGTCCCACAAGATAGGGCAGGCCCCACCCGATCGCGATCCCAAAAAACAGGATCAAACATCCCAGCAGCGTGATCTGCGCCATCCGTCGGCGACACATGAACACACGCGGTCCCTGTGGGATTCCGTTGTCGCCGAACGGCTCTACCATAACGACGCCACCTGCACAGGCCGGTACAGCTCCATCATGGGATTGTTCATCGCCATCCACGCATGGATCGCCAGGAATACGATGATCGAGGCGGCCACGGCGCTGAGGCCCGCAAAAATGCCCAAAGGCGCGATCGGCACGGGAGGCTTGACGCCCACTCCAGCCGTGCGGATTCGCCACAGCACCCGGTCGGCCACGTCCACCACAGGAACAACCTCCTGCCTGGCCCGCGACACCAGCCTGTCAATCTGTTTTAACGTATCCATCCCAATGTCTCCCAAATTCCCTGCTCTTCGGCAAGGGCACGCAATTTATTCCGGGCCCGATAGGCCCGCATCTTGACCATGGCGCGATTCCAGCCCATCCGTTCGGCAATCTGCTCGGTGCTGCATCCGTCGAAATACATCAGCGTCAGCACCAGCCGATCCGTCTCGTTTATCTGGGCCAGCAGCGTATGGAGGACTTGTCCCGCTTCCTGCGGTGTCACTTCATCGGTGTCCTCCGGCTGCTCGACCGCATCGGCCTCGTTGATTTCATAATGAGCATTTTCGCGGGACTGCTTCTTCCAGAATCGGTATCCGGTCCGGGTCGCAATACAGCTCAGCCATCCCGCAAAAGAGCCCTCGCCTCGGTATCCCGAAAGCGAGAAATACGCCTGTACAAACACCTCCTGCACCAACTCCTCCAGGACGCCCTTGTCCCTCGTGAATCGCCATAGCAGCCCGGCCACCTGTCTTTGATGCCGCTCCACAAGCCGCCGGTACGCCTCCTGATCCCCTTGGCAGGAGGCTCGGATGTCCAGCCGTTCCTGATCTTCCACTGCTTTATTGTACTCCCTGCCTGTGGCAAGGTCAATTCCCCCAAGCATGTACGACTCACTTGTCCTGGTCCTTGCCTCCCGGATCATGCCCGGAAGGTCCGTTCTCTTATCGACTTTTTAAATACCGCAACTTCAGGGAAAGCGGGCCGGAGGCCCTCTGCGAAACCGCCGGCCCGCGTGAGTGAGAATTCATTATTTATTGGCCGCCGGGACCACCCTGGCCCTGCGCACCGCCTCGTCGACTGCCGGGAGCGCCCTGGCCGCCCTGCCTGCCGGCAGGTCCCTGGCCTTCCTGGCCCTGACCTCGACCGCCAAAGCCACGCTGCTGACGCAATTCTTCGGCTTTCTTCTTCTGTTCTTCAGTCAGAACACTGTCCATCTCTTCCCGCATCTTGGTGAATACTTCACGACGGGAATCCCGATCGGCATTCTGCATCTGATCCATGTATTTCTGACGGATCGTATCCATTTTCTTCTGCTGATCCTCGGATAAGTCCAGGCCTTCCATTCCAAACATCCCGCCGCGGCCCATCATGCCGGGACCGCGATCCTGAGACCCGGGCCCACCAGGCATCATGCCCATGCCGCCCATACCGCGTCGGCCCAGACGAGTCCGCTGCTCTTCGGTGAGGACCTGTTCCCGGATATCGGTCATAAACTTCTGCATGGCGGCCCGATACAATTCGGCAACCTTGGTCTGCTGTTCCTGCGTCAGATTGAGCTGTTCGGCCATCTGACGAATCATCGCCATGGGATCGCCCATCGCGGGAGCAGGGGCGGCAGGCTGGACAGGCTGCTCAGGACGTCCCTGGCCCATCCGCTGCTGCATCTGAGCCCGCTGTTCGGCGGTGAGAATGCCGTTGACTTCTTCCCGCATCTTGGTGAACAGATCGCGACGGGCCTCGGCCGATTCGGCAGTGCGAATCTGGTCCATGTATTTGGTGCGGATTTCATTCATCTTGGCCTGTTGCTTTTCATCAAGATTCAATCCCCCAAACATCCCTTCGCCGCCCATCATACGAGGCCGATCCCCCTGAGCGGTGTCTCCCTGACGGCCCTGCCCACGACCGGCGGGCTGAGCCAGCACTGACTGGCCGACCAAACAAACCAAAATCACGGCGGTCAGCACAAAAATCCCTGTTCGTTTCATACCTTTTTCTCCTAACTTCTTATTTTAACATAACTTAGAACTCAGCCCACACAGCCTCGTTTCCAATAATATAGTGAACCGTATAGGGCCCAGGTAACCGAAAATACACCAAAAAAACCGGATTTTTTAAGAAAAATTGCGTTTTTGGGATATATTTTAAGCGTAGCGCTGAAATCCATGAATGCAAGGAGGATCAGGATGAAAACCTCACATTACGGTCCGTGCAGCCTGTATTGCGGCGCTTGCGGCGCGACCGACTGTGGCGGCTGCCAGAGTGATCGTATCGACAAATCGATCGAGAAATGCAAGTTCCGTCGGTGCTCGAAAGAAAAAGGCCTGGAGTTTTGCTGCTTCTGCGGTGAATACCCTTGTAAAGAACTGCATACATTCATGACCGACAAATGGCCCCATCATTGGACAATGGAGCCAAACCTGACCTTTATCAAAGAACACGGCAAAAAGGCCTGGCTGGAGGCACAGGAGAGGCAATGGTCCTGTGCGGACTGCGGAGCCCGGATTATGTGGTACCAGAAAGAATGCCCCTGCGGCTTTTCCCTGGACGCCTGGCCGGTTCCGGACTGAATGGCATTCACTACGTATTGATTCTGCTAAACGAAGGATTGAACCTCTTTCAATGTGGGCGCCGCAAAACGTACTCGTTTTGCGCCCTCTCTCTTCTTATCCTTCTT
>JAFGGE010000140.1 GCA_016930745.1 Sedimentisphaerales bacterium | reverse complement strand
GCAGTTCCTCGATATGCTTTTTGTTGCGGGCCGGGCAGATCACGGTCGTCACGCCCGCCCGTTTGGCGGCCAGCACCTTTTCCTTGAGCCCCCCTACCGGCAGGACAAGGCCCTTGAGCGTGATTTCCCCGGTCATCGCCACATCCGACCGCACCGGGCGTTTCATCAGAAGCGACGCCAGCGAGGTAAAGATCGCGATCCCGGCGCTGGGTCCATCCTTGGGCACTGCCCCGGCGGGCACATGCACATGGTAGTCATGCGTGCCGAACTGTTCGGTGTCGAGCTTGAGACGGTCGGCATTGGCCTTGATCACCGAAAACGCCGCCTGGGCGCTCTCTTTCATGACCTCGCCAATCTGCCCGGTCAAGAGCAACTGGCCCTTGCCGGGCGTGGCCGCCGATTCGATAAACAAAATCTCTCCCCCCACTGCTGTATAGGCCAGAGCCGTCGCCACGCCGGGCATGGCTGTGCGGATCGCCAGTTCCGGCTCATATCTGGCAGCGCCCAGAATCTCGGCCAATTGTTCCTTTCGGATCGTCATTCGTCGGCTGGTTCCTTTGGCGATGCGCGTCGCCGCCCAGCGACAGACCGAGGCAATCGTTCGCTCCAGGTTGCGCACACCCGCTTCCCGCGTATAATCACGGATCATTGCCTCGACGGCTTCCGGGCGGATTGTCAGTTTGTTCTTGCCGAGCCCATGTTCCCTGAGCTGACGCGGGATCAGATATCTTTTAGCGATCTGCAGCTTTTCCCGCTCGGTATAGCCCGGAAGCTCAATCGTCTCCATCCGGTCCTGCAGGGCCGGCGGGATCGGCTCGATGATATTGGCTGTCCCGATAAACATCACGCCGGACAGATCGAACGGCTGATCCAGGTAATGATCCGTGAAGCTGTTATTCTGTTCCGGATCAAGCACCTCCAGCAGGGCCGAGGCCGGATCGCCCCGGAAATCCTGTCCGATCTTGTCCATCTCATCCAGCATGAACACCGGATTGCGCGTCTGGCATTTTCGCAATTCCTGCAGGATCCGTCCCGGCAGCGCGCCGATATACGTCCGCCGATGGCCGCGGATATCGGCCTCATCGCGTATCCCGCCCAGCGAAATCCGCACGAATTTGCGATTCATGGATCGGGCAATCGACCGACCCAGGCTCGTTTTACCCACCCCGGGCGGGCCTACAAAACAAAGGATCGGGCTCTTGCCTTCGGGATTGAGCTTGCGGACAGCCAGGAATTCCAGCACACGGCGTTTGATCTTTTCCAGACCATAGTGGTCGCGATTGAGAATCTTCTCGGCACGGTTGATATCCAGGGCATCGGCGGTACTTTTGGCCCAGGGCAATTCACATACCCAGTCCAGGTAGGTGCGGATCACGCCATAATCGGGCGAGGCCTGGGGAATCTTGCCCAGCCGATCCAGCTCGCGCAGGGCCTCGGCCTGCACTGTTTGGGGCATGGAAGCCTTGTGAATTTTCTCACGAAGCTCGGCGAGTTCTTCGGTTCGCTTGTCCCCTTGTCCCAGTTCGGCCTGTATGGCCTTTAATTCCTCCTGCAGGAAGTATTCACGCTGGCTCTTGTCGATCGAATCCCGGACCTGATTATGAATCTTGTGGCTCAGTTCCAGCACTTCGAGCTGATTGGCCAGGGCCACGGATACGACCTCCAGCCGCTTATGGGCGTCCGGCTGTTCCAGAAGGGCCTGTTTTTCCTCCAGGGGGATATTCAGGGTAGCGGCCAGAAAATCGGCCAGACTGGAGGGGTCCTCGATGTTTTCCAGCAGCAGGGACGCCTCCTCCGGCACATTGGGGCTCAGCGCGATTACACGGGAAGCGGCGCGACGGACATTGACGATCAAAGCCGCCAGTGTCTTGGTCTTGCGGGCCTGCACGGGGATCAGCTCCACCCGTGCCCGTATGTAGGGTCGGGCGGACACAAACTCGAGAATTCGAAACCGGGCTATTCCATGTACGATAATGTTGATCGTCCCATGCGGCATGCGGATCACCTTCAAGACGGAGGCCGCGGTACCGACCCGATACAGGTCGTTGGGTCCGGGCTCTTCGACGTCGGGATCTTTTTGGGCTACCAGCCCGAAAATAGTCTCCTGCGGGACGATATCCTCCACAAGCCGACGGCTTCGCCGCCGCCCGATCGCCAGCGGCATGACCGTGCCCGGATAGGCCACCGCGCTGCGGATGGGCAGGATTCCGATCTCGGGAGGCAAAACAGACATGCCCTTGCCTTCTTTGCCGACGGAGGCGGCTTGATCCATATAGGAATCGAGTTCCGCCAGATCCGCCGTCGCCAACATGTCCGATGAATTGTCCTGTCTTCTGTCCATATCCAATACTTCCCGTCGTTTCCGGCGTTATACGTTGTTTTAGAGAGACCCTATCATATCCGGGCTTCCGCAAAAGGACAGCCAAAATCGGCATAATTGGAGCGATACCTGCGAATCCAGCTTAAGTTCTGCCCGTAAAGCGACGTAGTAGAAGGTGTATTCTGCCACTCTCGTCATCGGCTTTATCGACAGGATGTACATGAACCGGCAGAATCAAAAAAGCGGTCCTGATACGGATGGAAATCAAAGATGTTTGCCAATTGCCCCCATTGCAACAATAATTTTTATGTAGCACGAGACCGCATTGGGCAGGTGGTCGAATGCACCAAATGTAAAGGCAAGGTCCAGATCGGCGCCGGATCGGTCGGGGCCCCCCTGCCACACAACCCAGCGACCGATAATTATGTACGGTATAACCACCCGAACAGCGGCGTCAACCTGCGGGAAGGCTTCAAACGCCTGGCGCTGATGGCCTCCTTGCTTCTGGGGCCGATCATATGGGGCGTAATCGCGGCCAGAGACCTCTATACGATCAACGCCAGTTTCAGTGAACCGATTGACAATTCACTCCGATTTCTGATTATCTGGGCTATCGGCTTCACCGGTTCCTGGATTGCCTTTCTGGCAGGGGCGCTTCTCGTGCGGGGATTTGCTATCGGACGTCGAAGCCGGATGCAGAAAAAAATCCTCAAGCCGCTGCTTGTTTTGGCCTTTCTGTCGCTGCTTCCTTTGATTCCCGCCGTCGTACAATCAGCCCGGTATATTTCGGAAAATTTCATCTGGTATTGGGAGGATGTTTTCGGTTATTTCCTCCCCTGGCCGGCCGCCGGTTTTGCCTCCGTATGGGGCGCCTATCTGGCGGTATTGTTTGTAGGAAACGGATTTCACTATCGTTGCAGCGATCAGGTCCTTCAGGACATGCGACGATTTGAGCCGGGCCACACCTCGCCATCCTCTTCTGCGGCCGCGACGACCTGGCGAACAACCTGAACCCAATCCTGCCGGCCCCGTAGAAGCTCTTCGGAAAAAGCCTTGCGGAACCGTCCAATGGACGGCATACTACGGATCTACCTTGAAGATTATGGGATGTTTCATGGGGCAATTTCGAAGGCTGGTGTTATGGATTTCGTTAAGCCTGATCGCGTTGTTATTTATTTTCAGCGTGTACGGGGCCTTCCTCAATGCTGCGCCCGCCCGGGAATTCTTTAATTCCCTTCCGCTAACGGTTTACTGGTCCGCCTTTATTGTTTTTCTCCTGATAGGCATTGTCGTGTTTCGCCGCCTGCTTCGTGTACCGGGTCTTCTGGCTATGCACCTGGGCTGTATTCTGGTTTTTCTCGGAGGCATGTGGGGCAGTCCGGCCGGGCATCGGCTTTGGGGCCGTGAAAAGCTGCCTTCCGGGCGTATCCAAATCTACGAAGGTCTTTCGGAAAACCGCCTCGTCGAAGACGATGCCCTGCTGGCGTATCTTCCCGATCCCAACAACCACATCGTCATCGCGGAAACCAATGAGAGAGGACGGGTTGTCTTTCGCGACGACGACACGCCGGTCCTTCTGGACGTCGAGGATCCCCGTCTTTTCCGTCTTCCCTTTGAGATCCATCTCAAGGATTTCAGCATCGAATATTACGATCCGCCCGTGCCGGTATTGTATATCGAAACCGATTCTGATCAGGCCTGGCAGATTCGCCCGGTTTTGGAAGGCGCCGAATATCAACTCGAAGACCAGGGCACGGTTCGGATCCTGGGCGTCTTTCGGAATTTCAAGCTGGCCCGTGAGAACGGCGCGATGGTTCCTTACGACGATCCCGACCCCGGCTCGAATCCGGCCGTCTGGGTGCGTTTTACCCTGCCCGACGGCTCGCAGAAGGACCAATTCGCCTTTGCCCAATTTCCCGGCCATAGCCGCGACAATCAGGCCTTCCACCTTACCTATCAGATCGAAAAAGGCATGATCAAGGACTACTTCAGCGACCTGCAGGTGCTGCAGGACGGCAAGGTTGTTTTAGAGAAAAAGATCCAGGTCAACGATCCGCTCCATTATGGCGGGTACCATTTTTACCAAAGCTCGTACGACGCCCGTAACGAAAGTTACACCATCCTCTCGGTCACCTCCGATTCCGGTCTGTGGTTCGTATGGATCGGTTATATTCTCCTGGCTTGCGGCCTGATATGGCATCAATGGATTGTGCCCGCGCAGAGACATTTTTCCCAGCGGAGGGCCGCCCATGGACGTTAAACTCAATCCGCAGGGTTATCTCATCTACGCCACGATGGCCACATACTTATTTGGCTTTATACCTGCCATGTTATGTAAAGCCCTGCAGTTTAAAGAACACCTTAAGAAAATGGGATTAAGGGCTATTCTTGCTGGCACTGGCCTGTCCTTATTTGGAACCTTGTTTATCTTGATGGTGGCAATTAGACATCGATTTAATTATGGATTTTTTCCCTATAAGGATTTACGTATTGCTCTGCTGGCCCTGGGATCATTGTTTGCGGTTTTTTTTCTCATAGGGTTAATTGCTATCATCTTATGGTTTTTGTTTGTAACGTCATCCAGAAATCAAACAGGTAAATTAACCCAAGTTTTAGGGATGATCAGCCGGATGTTCCTGATCGCTTCAGTCATATTAGTCTGGGTAACCTATATTTATCGCTGGATTCACGTCAAACATCTGCCTATGCAGAATCTTTTCGAGGTGTTTCTAACGCTTGGTGTTTTGATCGTTCCGCTTTCCGTTTTTTGCAAACGATATTTCAGAATAGATGCACTGGCAAGTGATCTATTACTTGGCTTTGTGATTCTTTTTCCCGCTGGTTTTTTTTTCCATTCCGAACCGCAAAAACT
>JAFGGE010000139.1 GCA_016930745.1 Sedimentisphaerales bacterium | reverse complement strand
GCTGTTCAGCCCGCCGTCGGCGTCGCCCCGATCCTTCATTGGCAGCGGTATCGGAATAGTGCAGAGGGTATGCACAAAGTAGCCGTCGGTTATTCTCTGCCCGGTCATCTGGCCCAGTATATCCTTATTCAGGAGGAGGTCCTTGCCGCCGACTGCCTGTTGCCCTTGCCCGATGACCGCATGCCGTATTTCGCCACCTCGATGGCCGAACCCATAAGCTGTATCTATTCCGCCCAGCAGCGGCATTACCATATTCTCAAGGATGGGCCCCATGCCCAGCGTCGTCCGCACCTGGGTCTGCTGCCCGGCGGCGTTACGGTCGTCGTCGGCGCCGGGGCCATGGGGCGCATCCATGCCGAACTGGCCCTGCGGTTTTCTCCTTCGGTTCTGGTTGTATCGGACCTGATGACCGATCGCCTGGACAAGACCCGGCAATCCATCGATGCGAAGGCCCGGCAGAAGGGGATCCGTCTGATCTGTGTCACATCCGACCGGCTGGGACCGACCTTGAAAGAGGTTTCTTCCGGCAGGGGGGCAGACGATATGATCCTTGCCGTCGGGATCAACGCCGTGCAGCAGGAGGCGCTGGGCCTGCTGGCCGATGGGGGCGTGGCCAATCTCTTCGGCGGCCTGCCGCGCGGACAGCATCTGCTGCAGCTCGATGCCCTGGCAGTCCACTATCGGGAGATCAAGGTCGTCGGCTCCAGCGGCGGCGATCCCAGCGATATGTCCGCCACGCTGCGGGCGATTACCGACGGCGATATCGATCCGGGCCATTATGTCGCCGCGGTCGGCTCGCTGGACAATGCGATTGAGGTCCTGAAGATGATCCAGGCCGGCAAGATCGACGGCAAAGCCATCCTTTACCCCCACATCCGACAAACGCCGCTGCAGCGGGTTGATGCCTGGGATGAGGCGAAAGAAAAGGCCTTTTTAAACGATCGCCTTGCGTAGGAGGATCTTAGGCTCGCCAGGGCCGCGGACGATTACGATGCTTTTCTGCCATGGCCCGGGCGATCCGGACATCCTCCTCGACCTGAAAATCGAACATGCCCACACAGAGAAAATCGGCCCCGCCCTGGAAGGCGTAATCGAAGCCGCTCTGCGGCGGGATGGCCCCGGCAGCCAGGACCTTGTAGGCGATCCAGGGCTTTTGAATTTGGCCCATCACTTCAATGGTTGTTTGCGGATCGAGCGACCAGTAGTTGTCGCGGAAGTTCTCGATGATCTCCCGCCGCGGCTCATCGGGCCTGTTCGACCAGTAATTCTCATGATGGATGGTCTTCATGTACAGGTCCACACCGATATCCGAGGCCTCCAGAGCGATGGGCACATCAATGCTGTGACAGGCCACGCCGACAAGCACGCCGCGTTTTTTCCCGTACTCCACGAATTTCTCGATTAAATCAAGCCGATTTTCCCGCACCCAGCGATCGCCTCGTTCCCCCTGCAGGATCGTCGCGACCGCCCCGTTGTCGATGGCCTTGGCCGAATCGCCGGTCAGATCGGTCGGCGACGGTTCACACTGGGCCAGCCACTGCATTTTGCCCTTTCGTTCCCGTCGATACCGGTCGAGCATCCGCAGGGTCGGATCGCTGCCTCCCGCATAAGGGCAATCGACCGTGCTGATCATCGTGTTGATTCCGTTGTCTTCGCATAGCTGCCAGGTATCCAGGATCTTTTCGTCGGTATGGTACTGCTTGACTAGCGAGGAAACGTAAATAAGGTCGCGGGAGTGGGCGAATCCGTTCAGCAGATTGCCGCCGCAGATCAGGCGGCTGATGGCGACCTTGCCGATCCTGCCGACGGCCATAATGGACCGATTGGGGGATGATGCCGAGTCGGCGTTGCCGCCGGCGGCCAGCAGGGCCCTTTCTTCCATGCTCAGCCCGATCATCGCTCCGGCAGCGCTGGCAGCCAGAAACGAACGACGATTTAATCCTTCCGGCATATCCTATCCTTTCTATGGGATTTCGACTTATCCACCATCATCTCTCTAATCCCGCCCCAGTCCATAAGGCTCCTTGGATTCTCGTATTGTATCAAATGATCCATGTAAAGTAAACCGTTTGAGCCTGTAACAGAAACAGCATGAATTCGTAAACTGACAGGACCGTCATCCCGACCGAGCCTGCCCTGAGCTTGTCGAAGGAGCAAAGCGAGCGGAGGGATCTACTGGACAGCATAAGGAGCAACGGTAATAGAAAAAATTTCATACTGGGTGACGGCTTTGTGCCAACCTGTCGCGTCGACTTGTCACGTCGAAACACAGTGAAGACGGAAACGTAGTGAAGACGGGAAGGCAAAGAGCTGGTGTTCTTGAATGGTTCAGATACCAGCCCTTTGGGCAGAGCCCAAAAGGCTGCCACCCATACAAGCAGCAGATTCCTCGCTGCGTTCCCCTCAACAAGTTCGAGACCGGCGGAATGACAGTTTCTATTTCATTGGTGTCAACCTTATCACCATGCCCACATCTTTCAATCTGGCTTTTTGATTGGCCGAAGAAGAACCTGTCGACCATAACCATTTTCAGCAAGAATTTCACCGCGATTGTTCATATGCGAGATAAAGATAACTTCCAGATTTTCACTTTTATGTAACAAGTTATGTAATGGCACAAAGCCACTATTACCATTTCCAATGAAGAATCTGAATTTTGGCCGAGTAATGGTGTAGTTCCAAATTGAAAAGCTCTCAGAGTAAGTCGTTATTGCTATGCAGCCCGCGTTGTTCAAGATAGGCACACATGATTCGGTATTAATATTGAGAATTCGAGCACCCTTAGATTTATCCCAAGTGAATAATATTGCATGATTATTGTTATCAATAACGCTGCCTGCTATTTGCCCCAAATCATTAATAGAATATGCACATGCTTTAGATGATCCATTTATGTTGAGTATTGTTACGCCCGATGATTCTTCCCATACAAAAGCCTTATAGCCATTGGGTGTGTTTAACCGGCCTACCACCTGTCCATTATTGTTTATTGCATAAGCGTGACTTTCTTGGGCATCCGGCGTCAGGTCTGACGTGCCCTTTCCCTCTTCCCAAAGAAAGGCATGTTTTTTACCATCTACAGTCTTGGCCGTGCCTACGACCATCCCGTTGTCGTTTATCGCCTGAACATAGCTAATACCACCACCAAGGCCTTCGAGGAATGTAAAATCTTTTTCTGACGTCCACAGGAAGGCTTGACGATCTTTATCTTTCTCGAAATTACCCACGACATGGCCATGGATATTTATATCTTGGGGAATCCATATTTCATTCCTTTGAGAAGTTTCGAATTCCGGCCGATTGATCTTGGTGATCCCATTGGATTGTTCCCAAATAAAAAACGCATAGTCCGGATCATCAGCATCACAGCAAACAATTTCACCCTTATCGCCAAGAATCGCATAACTTATTTTTTGAGTTGGTTCAAAGGGGTAAACAACCTCATACTGCACATCCCGCTTATTGTGCCGGTACCATAGAAAAGCGGCGACGGCAATCGAGAAGCCGGCAAAGAACAGGATGCCTTTTCGTTTCTTTGTCATGCAGAACCTTGTAATGCAAGCTGCATTGGATTGTAGCCGCAGAGCACCCGAGATTACAGAGAAAAATCCGATTACACGTCGGTGAAAAAAAGGGGACAGGTACAACCGTCCTGAAGGACGAACGTACCAGTCCCCCTTTTATCCAGTCCCCCTTTTTTCTATTGGGATTTTAATCCTGAACCGTTGTGTCGTAGCGGACGCCATCGGGAACCGGCACGGGCACGGCAACGGTTACGCCGTGATCGCCTTCGGTGACGCGGGATGAATCGACCGCGACGAAGGCGGTATACGCGCTCATCAGGTTGTAGGACAGCGCGGTCTGTGTGATTATCTCGGGGATCTCCGAATCCGAGTCGTACATCTGCTGCATGGCGAGCACCTCGATCTTTTTGCGTGCCCAGACGGCCGCGATCCCTTCATGCATCGCCGAGGGCCGGCCCGGATCGACCGGGATCGTGATGTCGTGCATCTGTCCGCCGACCCGGCCGGTGACGGTGATCTGCGTCGGGGCATCGCCCTGAAAGCGCCCGGTCAGAATGATCGGCCTGCCCACAAACAGATCGGGCACCTTAGAAGGATACATGTCCGCAACGGCCATAGCGCCGAACCGGATATCGATGTCGGTCATGACCGGGTGGCTGATCCGTTCATAAAACCGATCGACCGCCGTGGCGCTGTCGTCATTGAGACCGATATAGGCGACCGCGCCTTTGCCCAGCTTGGCCATCCGGTCCAGCAGAAAGCGGTTGACGCTGCTGCCCACGCCGAAGCTGAAGATGCGGCTTTCGCCCAGCTTTTCTTGCACGGCGGCCAGGATCTGGGCCTCGTTGCCGATAAAGCCGTCGGTCATGAAGCTGACCAGCCGGAACCGCCGGGGATCGTGCGGAAAATCCAGCGCCGCCTTGATTCCCTCGATCATCATGGTGCCGCCGCTGCCCTCGAGCGAATCCACATAGGCCAGGGCCTTGCGGATGTTATCCTCCGTGACCTCCAGCGGCTTTGTACCGAGCTGAGAAGCGTTGTTGGAAAACCGGATCACCTGGAACGAGTCACCCGGCTCGAGTTTTCGCAGGGCCCGGCGGATCGCATCCTTGGCCTTGGCGATGGGCGCACCGTTCATCGAGCCGGAGCAGTCCAGCACGAAGATCATCTCCATCGGCGCCCGCTTGACCTGGCGCAGACTCTCGGGCGGATAAAGCATCAGCGTGAAGTAGCCTCCGTTTTTGTCGCGATGCGTCATCAGGGCGCTCTTGACGCGATCCCCGGCGACCTTGTAGCGCAGCACGAAATCCTTGTTGGGGATATTGTCCAGCGGCGCGATGGAGACGGTCATCGTTTCCCGGTCGGCCTGCTGCTTGCGGATGGCGTGGCTGGTGCATTCGATCTGTTCGATCTCCACGCCGGCATCGATCTGAACTGACAGAGCGATATCGTGGCCGCTGCGTGTGCCGGGCCTGAGGTATTGCACTTCGGTCTTTTGTCCGCTGATCCCGGCTTTGCCGTGTGCGACCGCCCCGACGCCGTCGATCGATCCGGGCGGGTTGAAGCGCGGGCCGACCACCATCGGAAAGACAAACTCGTACCAGCCATCCACGTAGGCGAGCGTGTTGAAGTATTGAATATCCACGTCGATCTGCTTGCCCGGCTCGATGTTGGCGACCTTCTGCGTGAAGATGTTGGGCCGCTCCTGAGTCAGCAGCGAGGCGACGTGGCCCTGGCTTCGGGCCTGCTGATAGATCTGCTCGGCTTCCTTACGTTCGCGGATGATCCCCCGGATCGTCCTGTCGCCGATGGTCATCAGAAAGTCGTTGACCGCCGCGTTCTGGGGCAGCGGAAAGACATAGACCGCCTCGATCTTCTCATCATAGGGATTGTGAAACTGCTGCGTGACGTGAACGGTGGCGATATAGCCGGCGATGGAGCCGTTGACCTCGGTATGCTTCAGGGGCAGGGGCAGCTCCTTCTCTTCGTCGGGCCGCCTGACCAGCATGGCCCCGCAACCGGGCCGGTCCTCGTCGGGAGCCGAAGGGGCAACTTCCGGCCTGGCGATCACCCAGACCTCATCGGCGTGGACATAGGCCAGGTCCGCGGGTAATTGGCCCGGCGCAGCTCCGGTTCCGGCCCTGTCGCCGTATATACTTCCCAGCATCGGGATGTCGCCCAGCAAAGGAACACGCCCATCCCCATCCGTTTTCAGGGTGTAATGATCCGCCTTCAGAACGCACCCTCTTTTGCCGTCTATGGAAAGCGGAGGGTAGGTATTCGAATGTTCCGAATAGGGGAAGGTTCGATCGGTTCCGTAAGGAGTTACTTGCGTTTGCATTTCCATCTCATATTGGACGCGTCCTTCCGAGGGCGGTTTCGCAGCGGTCTGATAGTCAGTTGGATCCGAGACGGATGCCGTCTTGCTGCAGCTCCATAGGGCCAGAATCAGAACTGTCAGAGAGGCTGTCAGGCCGGCTGTGATACGAACAGTGCGCAGGGTTTTCACTTCGGTTCTCCTTTCTGCAGGGTGATCGCGGCGTCAATCGGTTCTCCGTCGATGTCCGAGGCGACCGTGAGGTGCAATTCGAATTCCGGCTGGATGGTTCCGGTGATCTGCAGGTGGATTGTGGCGATGCGGGCCGCCTGGGTGGGCAGATCCTTGTTGGTGCTGTAGGCGGCCAGGATGATCCGGTCGTTGGCCAGGGCCTGTGGATCGTAATAGGGCGGTCGGCTGCGGAAGGCGGCGTGCTGTCCACCCTCGACACCGACGATTTTCACCTGTCCGGCGGTCGCCTTGAGCTCGAACTGATACGCCGCCAGCGGCTTGCCCGCCGGATCGATGATGATATGCACCGGGGCAAACCGGACCGGCGGCACGGCGGTTTGGTATCGTTGTCCCTGCTGTGCGAACAGGGGCAACGCGATCGCTAATGCGAGGATGGCTGTGGCTGCTATGGCTTTCATTATAGCACTCCTTCCTGTTTCAGGCGTACGGCGGCATAGGCGACGGCGTCCACATCGGCCTGGCCCACCGTGCCGTCGCGGTTGAGGTCCCATTCGGGCCGGAGCGGTTCGGCCGCCTCGATCCATCGGGCCAGCCTTAGGGCGTCCCGGATGTCTACCTGGCCGTTGCGGTCGATATCCTGGGCAATGTTTGCTTCTGATCTGGCTGTCAGCGGCGCCTGGGATCGATCGGTAGGCATCCGGGTAATTCCGACCACCAGCGCCGCTGCGACGGCGGCGGCTGCGCCCAGGCGCCGAATCAGACGCATCCGCTTCCTTCGGAAGGCGAACCGCCGGCCCTGATCCAGCACCCGACGATCCAGCGCCTCGAGCGAAGATCCGAAGTCATAGAGCTGTTTGAGATCCTGTCCCAGTTTCGGATCGGCCTCAAACGCATCTTCAAATGGTCTGTTCTGTTCTTTCATTTCTTGTTTCCAAAAAATCCCTTGTTTCATCTTTTCAGCGCGCAGAAAAAGCGGAAGGTTCATTTTTGTTTGAAATTTTCTGTAAAACCCAGCAGTTGCTATTTATAGGGTATCAGGATTTCAGGATTAGCCGTCCATAGTGCATAGTAAGGTTGGCTGGCGGTTTTGCGTTTGAGTAAGACAAGAAATGGCTTATCAAATATCATGATATGTTGTGGGGGAGGATTATATGATGCGGAACATCCGAAAGTCATACTTGATTCGGATTGCAGTTTCACCCCTTTTTCATCCATCTGAAATCGAATAGTTTGATCTGCGGATAAGACGAATAAATCGTGTGCAATGTCAGGATTTTTTACTACCAGTTTCTTGTACTGTAGTTCGTTGTATTTCCGATGTATTTTAAAGTTCATCTTGGGCACTTTGAGAACATCACAGGGCAGCATTACAGCAGAATCGGATTTTTCAATCCTTTTCATTACAGCGTCAATCGTCTCTTTCAGTGTGCCTTTGGGTTGTGTTTTTGCAAGGATTATCTGATCGGCATCGTCTTTGACTTTGATTTCAACGATAAAATCGTCTTCTGACTGATAATCATGAATTATCACTTGCCGGCTCATTTCGAAATGCCCGGCTTTCGGAGTGTTACCTATACCGAATGAAGTGACGGGAGTTCCTTCGAAATATAAGGGACTTTCCAAAAGTTCGAATTTTTCAGGAAATGACATATTTTTGAGTAAATAACTATAAGTCACTATGTCTTGAGGTCGTAGCCCTTCTTCGCTTGGGATCAAGTCTGGTGGAGCATGTTCATTAAACTTGTGGTCCAGTTCGTTCTGAATTCGATCCAGGATGCCATCTTTGATGTGCCCGGCAAGAGCGATATAGGAGTCGACATCAATGTCTTTTTTTGAAGCTTTGTGTTTGTTAAGAATGCCAACCATTGAAGGCTCGTCAATAAAATGTAAATCTTCCCCAAGCAGATCACAAGCTTCATTCCATGCCAGTTGGAAAGTCGAACACCACAATGTATTTGTGTTGGGGTTAATATTAATTTCTGTGTGGGGGCTGACGATTGTCTTTTGCAGTTCATCTGCCGTCACTATGAGTACATAGTCATCATGATGTGAGGTTTGCTGGAGTGGCTGACATGAGAATTGACACGTAAGGAAAATACATACAACGATATACAAAGCCGTTCGAATTTTACGCTTCATGGATTCATGCCTTGTATCACTGAGATTCGAAACACTATCATTGTAGCAATTTGAACGCCAATGTGGTTCATTCTATTTTGAAAATCTCTAGGATTCCTCATGTTTACTCGAAAAAGTATCGTCGTGTGCGGGGATCGTCGCGGAGGATTTTGAGGGCGGTGTGGAGGCGGGACTTGACCGTGCCGGTGGGGATCTCCAGGGCCAGGGCGATCTCCTCCAGGCTCATCTCGTCGACAAACCGCATCAGG
>JAFGGE010000138.1 GCA_016930745.1 Sedimentisphaerales bacterium | reverse complement strand
TTGACGTCCGGATGTCCGATGGCGCCCAGCAGGATGGCGTCAAACTTCCGCAGTTCGTCTACCGCGCTGTCCGGCAGGATCTCCCCGGTTCTTTTGTATCGTTCGCCTCCGAAATCGAAGTCGGTCTTATCCACCTTGAAGCCGAATTTGGCCGCGGCGGCATCCATCACCTTAATTGCCTCGGCCGTCACCTCCGGCCCGGTTCCATCACCGCCTATGACCGCTATCTTGTATGTCGCCATTGAAACCTATTCCTTTCCCATTTTTGATTGTACGTGTTCCACGTTACAGTACTACGCCATTTTGCGTTTACTTGTCGCCATTTTCCGAATATAATCGGAACCACGGATTACACGGATTTCACAGATTTAAGTCAAGTGCAGGAAACTATCTTTTTTAATTAACCATTCGTTAATCTGTGGTTAACATTTCTTAATGTGTTCCAGCAGCCCGCCGTCGTTGATGATCTCCAGGGCGAAGTCCGGCAGGGGCTTAAAGGGGATGTTCTTGTTCTGCGTTTTATTATGGATGACTCCCTGCTTGTAATCCACTTCTACTTCATCGCCATCATGGATCTTGTCCACCGCGCCGGGCAGCTCGATCGGATAAAATCCGTTGTCAATGCAGTTGCGGTAAAAAATGCGGGCGAACGAATGCGCAATCACCGCCCCCACCCGGGCGCCCTGGATCGCCCAGACGGCGTGTTCCCGGCTGGACCCGCAGCCGAAGTCGTCCCCGGCCACGATCACATCGCCGGGCTGTACGGTTTTGACAAACTCCGTATCCAGGTCTTCCAGGCAGTGCGTCGCCAGTTCGGCCCCATCATCGGTATTCAAATACCGGGCGGGGATGATTTCGTCGGTATTAACGTGATCCCGTTTATAAACATGTGCTTTCGACATATTATTCTCCAAATTAAAAAATCAAAGCGTAAATATCAAAATGACAAAGTAAACTTCAAAATTACTTTCGTCCTTTTAAGGTCAATATACTTGAAGCAAAAATATTGCTAATCTCTGCCAGTTCTTCAAGGAACCAACTTACTTCTTCATGTTTAACTCGTTTTGAATCCCTTAGCAACGCAAACCACACTTTACTTTCATTTGCCGACTTCAATGAATTATTAAAGTAATTGGTAAAATCTTTCTTGCTACTTGCTGCCTGCCCTTCAATATAGTTCCCAAGAATACTGGTGCCGCTACGCAAAAGCTGATCTCCGATCCTTTTTGAAACATTATCGTTTGGTAACGAATCCAGAAAGGAAATCATTTTCAAGACAAAATTGTAAAGCCTGGCCTTAAAATCGTTTTTAAATTTTGCTTTGTCATTTTGCATTCTGATTTTTCAGTTTTGCTTTTCCTGGCAGTTAAAGGTGTTTCCTCGGGTCTGCCAGTTTTCCTTCCACGGCGCTGGCGGCGGCAGTGGCCGGATTGCACAGATAGACCTCGCTGGTCGGGTGGCCCATTCGGCCGACAAAGTTGCGGTTGGTGGTGCTGACGCATTTTTCGCCGGCGGCCAGCACGCCCATAAAGCCGCCCAGGCACGCCCCGCAGGTCGGAGCGCTGATTACACAACCGGCGTCATAAAAAATATTCAGCAGTCCTTCGTCGTTGGCCTGTCGCCACACCGTCGGCGTCGCGGGAACGATCAGCGTGCGAATCCGGACCTGCTTGCCCTTCATCACCGAAGCGGCAATCCGGTAATCCTCGATTCGCCCGTTGGTGCAGCTTCCGATATAGCACTGATCCATCGCTTCGCCTGCGCACTCCGAGATCGGCCTGCCGTTGCTGGGCAGATGCGGATAGGCCACGAGTGGTTCCAGCTTGTCGCAATCGATGGTATCCTCAAAACAGTACTTTGCATCCGGATCCGACTCGAACACCGTATAGTCCTGTTTGCCCTTGAGCCGTCCCAGCAGATACCGTCTGGTTGTCTCATCGAAACCAATGATCGCGTTCTTGCCGCCGGCCTCGATGGCCATATTCGTGATGGTCATGCGGGCTTCCATGCTCATATCCTTCAGGGCCGGACCGACATATTCGATGGCTTTATACAGCGCCCCATCCGTCCCGATGCGGCGAATCGCCTCCAGCACCACATCCTTGCTGTAGACCCCCACCGGCAGGCGACCGTTGAGGGTAAACTTCATGGACTCAGGCACCCGAAACCATAACTGCCCCGTGGCGATGGCCGCGGCCAGGTCGGTCGATCCAATGCCGGTGCTGAATGCGGCAAACGCCCCATACGTACAGGTATGGCTGTCGCCGCCGACGATCACTTCGCCCGGGCGGATGTGTCCCTGTTCGGGCAAAAGGGCGTGGCAGACGCCCGCCTTGCCGATCGGGTAATAATACCGGATGCCTTTCTCCCTGGCCCATGTGTCCAGACGCTTATGCAGCTCAGCGCTTTTGATATCCTTTGCCGGCTGAAAGTGGTCCGGAGTTACCGCGATCTTTTCCCGGTCGAATACCCTGTCGATGTCGTGCTGTTTGAGCATCGAGATCGCCGGCGGGGTGGTCACGTCATGGCACATGATCATATCAATCTTCGCATTGACCAGATCGCCCGGTTCGACCGTTTTTTTCCCGGCGGCCCGGGCAAAAATCTTTTCCGTTATCGTCATTGGCATCTTGCTTTCTCCCAAGATGATGTCTTGATTTCTATTTGTCCATGTACGAAAGTTCTTTCACGATCAGACTTCGGCCTTTTGCTCGGCCAGCCGATCCTTGGTTTCCAGAGAAACCATTCGATTGATGGCGTCCACATACGCCTTGGCGCTGGCTTCGATGATGTCGGTGGATACGCCGCGACCCATATAGGTACGGGCGCCGTTTTTGATCCGTACCGTCGCTTCGCCCATGGCTTCCTTACCGCCGGTAATCGCCCGGATCGCATAATTTTCAATGATGGGCGCAAGTCCGGTTGCCTCGCGTATCGCTTCATAAGCCGCGTCGACCGGCCCGTCGCCGAATGCCGCCGCCAGCTTGATTTCTTCGCCTTTGCGAATCTTGACGCTGGCCGTCGGCAGGGTGCCGGTGCCGCAGGATACGTGCAGATATTCCAGATTGTACGCCTGCTCCACCGCCCGAATCTCATCATTGATAATCGCCGCGATATCCTCGTCGAAGACTTCTTTCTTTTTATCGGCCACCTCCAGGAATTTCAGGTACGCCGCCTGCAGTTCCTCTTTGGAGAGCTTGTATCCCATCGAAACGCAGCGATCGGAAAATCCCGCCCGGCCCGAATGCCGCCCCAGCACCATCCGCGAGCCGGACAGGCCGATGGTTTCAGGAGTCATGATTTCGTAGGTTTGACGCTGTTTGAGGATGCCGTCCACATGAATACCCGATTCATGGGCAAAGGCATTGGCGCCGACAATCGCCTTGTTTGGCTGAATCACAAAACCGGTGATCTGCGATACCAACTGGCTGGTGCGGTGGATCTCGGTTGTCTTGATATTGGTTTTAACATTGCCGAAAAAGTCCGGGCGCGTGTGCATCGCCATGACAACCTCTTCCATGGCCGCATTGCCCGCCCGTTCGCCGAGCCCGTTGATGGTGCATTCCACCTGTCGGGCGCCGTTGCGAACGCCCGCAAGGCTGTTGCCGACGGCCATACCCAGATCGTTGTGACAGTGGGTGCTGATCACCGCCTTGTCGATATTCTTGACGTCCTCTCTGAGCTGCTTGATGATCTGGCCATATTCGTACGGCAGCACATACCCGACGGTATCCGGAATATTGAGGGTGGTCGCGCCGGCCTCAACCACTGCGGTCAGGACCTCGATCAGGAACGGAATCTCGCTGCGGCAGGCGTCCTCGGGGGAAAATTCCACATCCTCGGTAAACGTCCTGGCGAACCTGACCGCCTCGATGGCCATTTTTACAACCTCGTCGGGTTTCTTGCGCAGCTTGTATTCCATATGAATCGGGCTGGTCGCGATGAAGGTGTGGATGCGCCGTTTTCGGGCCGGCTGCAGGGCCTTGCCCGCCGCCTCGATATCCCCGGCCTGGGCGCGGGCCAGACCGCAAATCACCGGGCCTTCGACCTGCTCGGCACACAGCCGGGTGGCTTCGAATTGCGCCGGGGAGGAGACCGGAAAACCCGCCTCGATGATGTCCACATTGAGCTTGGCCAACTGGTGGGCGATCTCGAGCTTTTCGCTGATCGACATCGCCGCCCCGGGGGACTGCTCGCCGTCTCGTAACGTTGTATCGAAAATGACTACTGTATCCGAAACCATGGTTTTTCTCCTAATACTCTATAAGCAGCAGGCGATTATGGCCTACAAAACGCAGAAATTCCACTGAAAAACAGGAAATCGAGGATTTGAGATATGTAAGGGTTTATTCGTTGCGCCTAGAGGCGCAGCAGGAGCAGCCCGATCGACTCGGCCCCAATCATTCGCGTTGTTATATGGCTACGTTCCATAATCTATACTATTATATCGACATACGGGAAAATGGCAAGAGGTGTTTTCAAAAAAAATAGGTCGAATGTGAAAATCACTCTTCCCGTGCTTTCAGGGATGGTTTTTCCTATAATGAAATAGGGTAAATGAGACGTTGTTTTCTGAAAGCGAAACGGAGGTTGTTTATGAAAGTACCGCAGATTTTATCGGTTGTTGTTATTGCCATGAGTCTTTCCGTTACCTGTACGGCGGTTTCGTGGAAACAGTGTCTTCGTCAGCCGGACGACTGGTACGGCAGCGAGGAAGCGATCCGGATCGCCGACAATATCCTGCTCTATCAGCGCAACGACGGCGGCTGGCATAAGAACACTGACATGGCCCAGCCCCTTGACAGCCAGGCCCAGGCGGAACTACTGCAGGATAAAAGCCGGAATGATTCGACCATCGACAACGGCGGCACGTTCGTCCCAATGCAGTATCTGGCCCGGATGGTTCACGCCACAAAGCAGGACCGGTTCCGGGATGCCTTTCTTGTCGGCTTCGATTACCTTCTGCGGGCCCAATATCCCAACGGAGGCTGGCCGCAATTTTACCCCAATACCCGCGGCTACTATGGACACATCACCTTCAACGACAATGCGATGGTTAATGTTTTGACGCTTTTACGGGACATTTCCACTGAAAAAAAGCCTTTTGGATTCGTCAATAGCGAGCGAAGGGACAAAGCTGCCGCTGCCGTTGCCAGGGGGATTGACTGTATCCTGCGATGTCAGATCATCGTGGACGGCAAGCGGCTGGCCTGGTGCGCCCAGCACGATGAAAAAACGCTGAAACCCGCCGAAGCCCGCAGCTATGAAAAACCTTCCCTGAGCGGTTCCGAGAGCGTGGGGATTGTCCGATTTCTGATGCAGATTGAAAATCCCGCCCCCAGAATCATAGAGGCCATCGAGTCGGCCGTCGTCTGGTTTGAGCAGGTCAAGATCATCGGCATTCGACAGATCAACAAACCCGCTCCCGATACGCCCCGTGGGTATGACAAGACGATCGTCTCTGATCCCGATGCTCCGCCGCTGTGGGCGCGGTTTTATGAAATCGGAACAAACCGGCCTATCTTCTGCAGTCGGGACGGGGTCATTCGATATGCCATGGCGGACATCTCCTATGAACGGCGCAACGGATACAGTTGGTACACCTCCGGGCCCCAACAATTGCTGGAAACCGATTACCCCGCCTGGAAAAAGCGGTTGGCCGAACGATAAAGGATCCGATCGACCGATCCGGTTATTGTGTAAGCTGGAATGCCGCTAAGGTTCTCGGAGGAAACGACTCGATGCTCCATTCCGAACCGGTTCCGGCAAAGCCCGGCTGGCTTTCGCCGGGAATCGAGAGGACCGGTTTTGGGGTTACGGGCTTATCGAATCGGAGCGTCACGGCAACCGGTTCATCGTTAAAGTTCTCCAGAACGATCAGGTCTTCCCCAAACAGATAGAGGCCCACCTTATTGGGCGCATCAAGCTGGAGACCAAAGGGTTTCAAGAGAGGATTGCGAATGGCGTTCAGTTCTTCCCGTCCCAAATTCAACAGGCTTTTGGGGGAACCATCCACTTTCAGGATCTTCAGGTTTGGCCGAAACCTGCGATCCATGGGAATGCTGCCGACCAGCCCATCTGTCATCAACACCGGTTTATTGTCCGACAGCATCTGTAAAAATTTCTTGCGGAATTCCTGATCTTTAAGAACATGTACTGGATAAAAGGCCGCTTGGGCATTGGTGTCAATGTCCGCCGTCGGGACCAGCGGAATTCCCATCATCCCGACAAAGTCGTACACATACATCTCCTTGCCTGCATCGCTGTTGGGAGGCTTGGGGGCCTGGACGCCGCGGATGGTTTTTCCCCGCACCAGACGGGCCAGTCGAAACAG
>JAFGGE010000137.1 GCA_016930745.1 Sedimentisphaerales bacterium | reverse complement strand
TGCGCCATCGCCGGTTTTGAATCCGGCGCCCGGCGCTCTGTTGCTGGCTTCCATCGGGACAGGAATCGTTGGCTGGCTGCGACACCGCAGGACGCTATAGGCCGACTGTGGAAAATAACGGTAACGGTTGAGTTCAAAAGCTTGCTTGGAATTCAACGGCGGACATGGAACCAGGGGTGAGAGTGGTTTGCTCATTCACCCTTGGTGTTCGTGTCGAAAGGGGAGATGCAGAGAGTTAGTATGACTTCGGCGAGGGGTGTGTGCAGATCATCTTATTGTTGAAGTCACGAGTAGGGTCAGGGGAGTGAGTAAGTACCATGGAAGATGAGGGTATGGGAGGCAACGGGTATTTTCATTATTTCCAGTGATATTGCTATCGGACCTGACTCGATAACCAAAGATCTTTCGATGGGCATTTTTACCTAAATCATCCCGCTTGTCCGCAGTTTTTCGACTTTTCCTGTAGTGGCTCATCATTCATGCCGAATACCTTGAAGGCCTCCATGAATGCGGTGGTGCTTAACCACGAGGCATTCGGGAATCGAGGCCCAATTACAAGGGATATGGGACAGGGAATAAGCATGGTGATATATGTAGGGAATTTTGCGCAGAACGCCTCCTCGGATACCCTTCGGGATATCTTTGGACAATATGGGCAGGTGGAGGATGTGACTATTATTCGAGATCGGGTCAGTGAGAATGGTTTGGGTTTTGGATTCGTTACCATGCCCGATGCGGGTCAGGCTCGCAAGGCGGTAGATATACTCAATTATGCCGATATCGGAGGGCGAACCGTCATCGTTGCCGAAACCACCGAGCGTCCGGAGCGCAGAGCCGAACCGCGCGGATGAAACAAGACGTTTGGACGGTTACCACAGAGCCGAAAGCAGTAAGGGAAGAGCCTATGTTCAAAGTCAGAGATATCATGGTCAAAGCGGCCATTTGCGTACCTCCCGATTTGCCGATATACGACGCGATTCGTCTGCTTGTCAATCGCAATATCACCGGCCTGCCTGTGGTGGACGCGCAGCTTCGTTTGCTCGGCATCCTGTCGGAAAAGGATGTCCTGTCTTTGCTTTATGACACGGAAGATCGCGCCGATCAAACCGTGCGGGATTACATGAGCGCTGAGGTGGTGAGTTTTGACGTCAACGACACCCTCATCGACGTATGCGACTGTCTGGTGAGCCATTCTTTCCGCCGGGTTCCTGTTACATGCCAAGGTCGACTGGCCGGCATCGTCAGCCGACGTGATGTGATTCATGCGATTCTTAAACTCAAGCATCAACAGCTTCCCGAACTGAGCTTTGCGTCATGAATCCTTTCGATGCAGATGGACCGGAGTCTTCGGCGATGCCGATAGGAGGTGATATGAGATTTTTAATTGTAGAAGACGATGCGGTTTCCCGCGAGTTACTGCGGCTCCATCTGAGCGATTATGGAACCTGTTTTGAGGTGCCAAACGGTCTTCTGGCCTCGGAGGTCATACGAAACTCGCTGCAGGAAGAGGAACCTTTCGATGCTGTGTTTCTGGATATTATGATGCCGGGGATGAACGGGCATGAAGTGCTGGAATCCATTCGTCAGGCCGAAAAAGAGCACGGCAAGCAGGGCGGCCGCATCAGGGTGATTATGGTTTCCGCTCTCGGCGACGCCGCCAATATCATGGCCTCGATTCAGGCCGGCGCCGACGGATATCTCGTCAAGCCCATCCGGGAAGAAAACCTTCACAAAGAACTGACTAAAGCCGGATTTGTGCCGAACGAGTGCCGTTTTTAGCATTTAAAGCGGCATTTTCCTCATTTTGATAGAAGTCACAATTTTATTCTGACCATTTCCAAAAATTTGGAGGGATAAGGCTTGACACAGATAATTCATTTGTCTATCATATCTATAGACAAGATTGTAAAGGAAGGAGTATGAAACTAACTACAAAAAGTGAATATACGCTTTTGGCGTTGCTCTACATGGCCCGGCAGGAGAAAGACAAGTTTGTCAAGATCGAGGACATCTGCGCCTCATGCGACATTCCCAAAAAGTACCTGGAGCTGCTTTTTTTGGCTTTACGGCAGAATCGGTATATTAAAACCCGTCGTGGAACCAAAGGAGGATATATGCTTGCCCGTCCAGCCGGGCAGATCACCCTGGCCGAGATTCTTCGCCTGATGGATGGAGCGCTGGCCCCAACGGAATCGGTCAGTACCTATTTTTATTCGGATACACCCATCAGCAGGGAGGAAAAAGTCCTGTCCGTGTTTAAAGAAATACGTGATTATATCTCCCAAAGGCTCGAGTCACTGACCTTGGCCGATCTGGTATAGAACGAAAGGGGAGAACATGCAGATAGGGTTGGTCATTCTTGCGTTTTTTTGTGAATACGTCGATTCCACGCTGGGCATGGGCTACGGCACGACGCTGACGCCGATTCTTCTATTGATGGGATACAGCCCCCTGGAAATCGTGCCGGTCGTGCTTCTCAGCGAGCTGGCCAGCGGTATCTTCGCGGGGATTTGCCATCATCGTCAGGGCAATGTGAACTTCAAGCCGCGTTCCAGCGAAGCGTTGGACGTACGAGGACTGTTGCGGCCGAGGAATTATTTTCAGGCCCTTCGCCGCTCCCTGCCCATGGACTTAAAGGTCGCGCTGCTGTTGGCTCTATGCAGCATTGTTGGTACGGTGGCGGCCGTAGTGCTGGCGGTAAAGATTCCCAAGTTCTGGCTGAAGATGTACATCGGCGTACTGGTATTGACCATGGGGCTTCTCGTTTTGGTCCTGTATCGACGCCGGCTGACTTTTTCGATCCGGCGGATCACAATTCTCGGACTGATTGCCTCGTTTAATAAAGGCATGAGCGGGGGAGGGTATGGCCCCTTGGTGACAGCGGGTCAGATTCTTTGCGGCGTGGAGGGGAAAAATGCCGTCGGAATCACCTCTCTGGCCGAAGGATTGACCTGCCTGGTCGGCGTAGTCATGTTTTTGATTATGGGTAAGAATTCGTTGAGTTGGAAGCTCGCTCCCTATGTTGTTCTTGGAGCCATCGTTTCGGTGCCATTGTCAGCCCGCAGCGTCAAATGGATCAAGCCTCATATACTCAAACTCGCGATTGCGATCCTGACGATAACTCTGGGTTCATGGACGATTATCCAAACCCTTGTGAATAAGTAAACGCTCGATCCCACAAGCGTTTTTTATCGTATGATGGGCGATCGACTCAAGATTTCGTTTTGTAGGCGGCTATTGTATTCCGAAGGGAGTCGAATAACAGATCTGCCTGCCATTGCATCAGCGGCCCGGATTGCATGAGGCCTTCCCGCGTTGACAGGCGGGCCATGGCGATTCGTTCCAGACAGGTACGGGAGGCCAATACGGAGGATTCGATGTGTAAATGGGTTGCGACTTTTCGACAGGCCATGACAAGCGCATCGGTCAGCGGACGGGCCTGGAGGATTTCGGGCGGACACTTTTTATATTCTTTCAGCGCAGGCCATTTGGACTGGGGTAGAGTTCGGGCTTGCTGAATAGCGGCGTCGAGTTTATGAAACCGCTTATTCTTGCAGTGCCGCGGCAGCTTGGGACCTTCCTGCAACGATTGTTCGGGATGGTTAACTGCCCAATGAGCCAGTTCCAGGATGGCCGCATCTCCCATGATTCGAAAGGGAGGCAAATCGGCTTGGCGTGCTTCTTCCTGACGCCAATGCCAGATGGATTGAACATATGCTAATTCCTGGGAGTTCAAAGAACGGCTGCCTTTAATACGCCATGCTTCGGCATTTTTTTCTTTGGGGGGCTCCATGGCGGCCCGTACAACCCATTCGCAGCTTTCCCGGTGCCACGAGATTCGTCCGAGTTTTTCGAGCTTGTGGAGGAGAATATCGGCCAGCCGCTCCAGATGCCTCGTGTCTTCGATGGCATAATCGAGCTGCGCCGTTGTCAGCGGGCGCCGGGACCAGTCGGATTTTTGCCCCTTCTTGGACATCAAGATTCCCAGCGCCTGTTCCAGCATGGCAATCAGTCCGAATTGTTCATAGCCCAGCAATCGCGCCGCCGCCATAGTGTCTATAATCTGATTTTGAGGGGCAAATCCGAACGATGATCGCATCATACGCAGGTCATATCCCGCATCGTGAAGGATCAACACTTTTTGGGAAAGAAGCTCCAAAAAACCTTCCAGATCCAGAGATGCGAGCGGATCGATAATGAAATTTTTCTCCATCGCAGTCAATTGGATCAGGCACACTTTCGGATAGAAATGATGAAAACTGTCGGCTTCGGTGTCCAGGCAGACCCGGGGAGCGTCTTTAAGAAAATGTATCGCCTCGGCGAGGGATTTGTTGTTGTCGATGTATGCAAAGGATGATTTCACGCGTCGTCTTTCCGTTTCCGTCCGGAATCCATCATAAATTCAGGTTGTTAACGAAAATATCGTACAAACTTATAATTGTCCCGTCAATGGTTTCCCAGAGGTTCGAACGGTTGACTTTTCGGCGGCATCCGGATACCATAACAGGCTGGATTCCGGAGCCAAGAGTGAGTAAGCCAGTCAACATCCTGGGGATAGAGACCAGTTGCGATGAAACAGCCGCCGCCATCGTAACCGATGGTTGTACCATCCGTTCGTCGGTTGTGGCCTCACAGGTCGATCTTCATCGAAAATACGGGGGGGTGGTTCCTGAAGTGGCCAGCCGGGCCCATATCGAGCGAATCTATCCGATTCTATCCGAAACGCTGTCCATGGCCTTAATGGGCCCCGCAGACCTGGATGCGATTGCCGTGGCCAATCAGCCGGGACTGGTGGTGGCGCTGGTGGTGGGAGTGGTCGCGGCCAAGTCGCTGGCGATGATCTGGGAAAAACCCCTGATCGCCGTTAATCATGTACATGCTCATCTGCAATCGGCGATGTTCGATTCACGACAAATCGAACTACCCGCCGTGGCGTTAATTGTCTCGGGCGGACATACCAATCTGTATGAATGCGCCTCCGCCGTGGATCTGACGCTGATCGGAAAAACCATCGATGATGCGGCGGGAGAGGCCTTTGACAAGGTGGCGACCCTTTTGAACCTGCCCTATCCCGGCGGGCCCAGCATTGAAAAAGCGGCCCGGCAGGGAGATCCCAAAGCTATCCTGTTTCCCCGGTCTATGCTGGGCGCCGATTCGCTGGATTTTTCCTTCAGCGGGCTTAAGACGGCGGTTTTGTATCATGTGCGCGGACAGGACATGAAAGGCGCCAGTCGAGTCGAATTCATGTCTTCCCGGGAAATTGCCGATATTGCCGCTTCTTTTCAGGCGGCGGTGATCGATGTACTGGCGGCAAAGACACGAAGGGCCGCCGATCAGAAAGGGGCGCGAACGGTTTTGCTGGGCGGGGGAGTGGCGGCCAATTCGGCTCTGCGGGAGGCGTTGCAGAACCTGTGCGACACTACAGGACGAACGCTCTGCGTTGCCCCGCGATCACTGTGTACGGATAATGCGGTCATGGTCGCATCCCTGGCCTATCACAAGTATAAGGCCGGGCAATTTGCCGATCTGACCCTGGAGCCGAAGGCGAGCGCATAAAGAGTCGAATCGACCGAACCGCAACGGTCCGATTCATCGACCATATAGAGTCTATAATACAGTACCGCAGGGAAGGGAATGCCAATGGCACAGGACAAAGAGCAGCTTTACCAGCAGCGATTGAAACGGTATGTGACGGCCATGCGGAATGAGAAACCCGATCGGATTCCGATTCGTCCCTTCGTCGCCGAGTTTACCGCTAAATATGCCGGGTACAACTGCCAGCAGGTAGCCCATGATTACACGATGGCGTTTGAGGCCGCCGTTCAATGCGCCGGAGATTTTGACTGGGATGCGGTAGTGGCGAACATGGTCTATGTCTGGACGGGTCTCAGCCAGGCCATCGGGCTGAAGTATTACGCGACGCCGGGGCTGGAGATCCCCGTCGATACAGGCTTTCAGTATCGGGAGCCGCCGGAAAAAGACGCCTTTATGAAGTCTGATGAATACGATGCGCTGGCGGCCGATCCGACCGGTTTTTTGTATAATGTCTGGCTGCCTCGGGCTTCGAATGAGGTTGTCCAGATCGGCTCGCCGAGCACCTATCGTAATAATTTATCATTCTTGAAAGGCGGTATGGCCATGCTGAGTTATTTCATGGCATTTGGGCCGCAGATTCAGCGGCTGCGGACCGAATGCGGAACGGTCTCGGCCATCGCAGGCATCTTCAAGGCCCCGTTCGATATTCTGGCCGATAAGCTGCGCGGCTATATCGGCCTGACGATGGATCTGTTCGAGCGACCCGACAAGGTGCTCAAGGCCTGCGAGGCTCTGATGCCGCATCTGTTGCATGTAGCGCTGTCCGGGGCCGATCCGGAAAAGAACGTCCCCATCGGCTTTTGGATGCACCGGGGCTGTACGCCGTTTATCAACCAGCAGCAGTTCGACAATCTTTATTGGCCGACCCTTAAGCCGATCATTCAGGAAATCTGGAGAAACGGTCATCAGGTGCTGTTCTATGCCGAGGGCAAATGGATGCGCCATCTGGAGGCGTTTCTGGAATTGCCGGAAGGGAGCATCGTCTTTCACTGCGATCAGGATGACCTCTTCGAAGTACACAAGAAGATCGGGCACAGGTTTGCCATCAGCGGCGGCATCCCGAATTTCCTTCTGGCGTATGAAACGCCGGACAAGGTGCGGGCATTCTGCAAAAGGATCATCGATGAGGTGGCTTGCGATGGCGGGTACATTATGGATGCCTCGGCGATCATGCAGAATGAGATCAGCATTGAGAACATCAAGGCGATGACTGAATTCACGCGCGAATACGGCGTGTATTAAGGAAAGGATGGACCGATGAAGGAAATCAAGATCCAGCAGCCGACGCCAAAACCCGGCGTATGCATCGAATGGGAGCAGAAACGGAAAGAACTGCCTCCGATCCAGGGGGATGAGGAGTTGTTCCAGCGCATCTGGGAAAACAATGAGGCCCTGGCATATATGTACATCTGGCAGGTGCTGTTGTCTTTTTAAGACAAGGAGATTTGAGCGATGAAAAGAGTCATAAATCGTCGTGCATTCCTGCGCCGCAGCGCTGCTCTGAGCGCCCTGGTCGCCGTTCCGCAGATCGTGCCATCGTCTGTATTGGGCAAAGATGGGACGGTGGCTCCCAGCGAGAAGATCACGGTCGGTTTTATCGGCACGGGCGGGCACGGCATTGGACGGAACCTAAGGATGTATTTGCCCCAGCCGGATGCGAAAGTGCTGGCGGTGTGCGATGTGGACAGCAATAACATGGTCCAGGCCCAGAAACTGGTCCATGAAAAGTACGGCAATCAGGATTGCGCCGCGACAAAAGACTTTCGCGATATCCTGGCCCGCCCGGATATCGATGCGGTGATGATCTCTACGCCCGACCACTGGCACGTCCTGATGAGCGTGATGGCGATCAAGGCCGGCAAGGATGTGCAATGCGAAAAGCCCACGCTGACGATTGAGGAGGGTAAAATCCTGGTCCGAACGGTCCGCCGCTACGGCAAGGTCTTCCAGACCAGCACCGAGGACCGCTCGGAGCGGGTGTATCATCGAATGGCCGAACTGGTTCGTAATGGGCGGATCGGCAAGCTGCAGCGGATCGAGGTGATCCTGCCCAAGCAGCCGGATGGGCCGGGAGATCCTGCTCCCCAGCCGGTGCCGCCGGAACTCGACTGGGAGATGTGGCTTGGTCCGGCTCCCTATGCGCCGTACACAAAAGATCGTGTGCATTTCAATTTCCGCTGGATCTGGGATTATTCCGGCGGGATCATCTGCGACTGGGGGACGCACCTGTTCGATACGGCCCAGTGGGCCAACGACACCGAACGCTCCGGGCCTGTGGAGATCGAAGGCACAGGCACCTATTGGGAAGGGGGCCTGTACAATACGGTCAAGGATTACGATGTGACGTACCGTTACGCCAACGGCGTAGAGATGACCTGCAAACCGGGCAATCCGAGCATCAAATTTATCGGGTCCGATGGCTGGGTGGGTAACCGCGGCTGGCTGGGACCGCTGGAGGCCGGTAATCCCGAGATCCTCAATAGCGTCATCGAACCCGAAGAAATTCACCTTTACACGAATCCGGCCGGGGAGCATCGTGATTTTCTCGATTGCGTCAAGAGCCGCAAGGATCCCTATTTCCCCGTAGATATCGGGCATCGCGTCGCGACGGTCTGCCACCTGGCCAATATCGCGATCAAATTGGGGCGGAAACTCAAATGGGATCCGGAAAGGGAACGTTTCATGGGAGATGCCGAAGCCGATCGAATGATGTCGCGACCGATGCGAAGTCCGTGGCGGTTGACATAATGCAAATAATGAGTGGGAGGATATTATGAAAACACACAGGGTCCGGAGTCTGGTCTGGAATGGAAATACCGCGATAGCACAAGGGATTAGAAAGTTGTCCTTTCAAAGTTGTCTTGCTTTGATTTTTCTCATATTCCTTGTGCCAACCGCACTATCGGTCGAGGTCAAGAGGCTGGATAATCCGTTCTATGCCATGGATACCAATGTCTGGACATGGAAGGACCGGACGCCGGAACAAGTTGCCTCCTTGCTCAAAGACCTGGATTATGACGGCTATGGTCACGGCGGCGTTAAAGATATCGATGCATATGTTTCCGCCATGAAGGCTCAGGGTCTTGGTGTATTCAATACCTACCTAGAAATGAATCTGGACGCGGAAGTGAAAGTCGATCCTGCCGTCAGTGACGTGATTCGCCATTTTAAGAACACCGGCGCTATGCTCTGGATTTTCGTTACCAGTAAACAATACAAGCGGACATTGCAGGACGGCGACGACGTCGCTGTGATGGCGGTTCGAGAACTGGCCGATTTTGCCCACGAGCAGAAGGTCAAAATAGCCATTTATCCGCATACGGGCTTTTATATCGAAACGGTGAATGATGCGATTCGTATCGCCGAAAAGGCCAATCGCAGAAACGTCGGCGTAACCTTTAACCTGTGTCACCACTTGAAGGTGGTCGGGGCCGAAACGATCCGAGAAGACCTGAAGACGGCGTTTCCTTTTCTGTTTCAGGTCACAATCAATGGCGCCGATGCCGGCGACACGAGGCAAATGAATTGGGACCGGTTGATCCAGCCGCTGGGAGCCGGATCGTTCGATGTATACGAAGTTGTCGCACTATTGCGGGACCTGGGCTATCGCGGTCCCATCGGCTTGCAGGGGTATGGCATTGCCGGCGATCCGAAGGACAATCTGAAACAATCCATTACAGTATGGAAACAGATGCAGAATCGATATGCCTCTCAAGTCAAATGAATTCAGGAGATAAAGCGGTTTCATCCTTTGCCCAGGGCAAGGGAAGGACTGTTTCTTATGGAAAGGTCATCAAAAATGAAACGAATCACACGGCGTGAATTTGCAAAGATAACGGCGGTGGCGTTTGGAGCCCCGGTAATAGTTCCCTCGAGTGTATTCGGGGCGAATGCTCCGAGCAACCGCATCACGATGGGATTTATCGGGGTGGGTAATCAGGGCACCAACGACTTGCGGGGCTTTTTGCAGGATGACCGGGTACAGGTAGTGGCTGTTTGTGATGTGAACAAGGAAAGCAACGGGTACTGGTCCAATGCTGTCGGGGGACGTGAACCGGCCCGGCAGATCGTCAACGAATTCTATGCCCAGAAGACCGGAAAATCCGACTACTTGGCCTGTGATGCGTACGAGGATTTCCACGAGTTACTGGCACGCCGGGATATTGATGCCATCGAGACGGCGCTGCCCGACCACTGGCATGCCATCCCCGTGATCGAGGCGGCCAAGGCCGGCAAAGATATCTATGGACAAAAGCCGCTGTCGCTGACTATAGCCGATGGCAGGGCGATGGTGCGGGCCGTCCAGCGGTACAATCGTGTTTTTCAATGCGGCAGCCAGCAGCGCAGCGACTGGAATTTTCGCCGGGCCTGCGAGCTGGTTCGCAACGGCAGGATCGGCAAGCTCCAAACCGTCGAGTGCGGCCTGCCGGGCGGTGCTCCCGATTATGTCGGCACCAATCCGAGCAAGGAGCCCCAGCCGATTCCGGAAGGCTTTAACTACAATTTATGGCTTGGCCCTGCGCCCGAGGCGCCCTATTGCCCGGCCCGCTGCCATGTCAATTTCCGCTGGATTCTGGACTATTCCGGCGGGCAGGTCACCGACTGGGGCGGCCACCATCCGGACTGCGCCCAATGGGGCATGGGTACCGAATTGACCGGCCCGGTGAAGATCATCAATGCCAAGGGCACGTTCAACAAGAATGACCTTTGGAATACCGCGACCGAATATGCATTCGATGCCGTCTATGAAAACGATGTGGTTCTCAAAATCAGCAACCGGCTGCGCGGCGGGGTTAAGTTCATCGGAACCGACGGCTGGGTCTGGGCCAACCGGGGACAGCATGAGGCCAGCAGCGAGGAAATCAAAAACAGCAAGATCGGCCCCGATGAGATCCAGCTCTACAAGAGCGACAATCATTTCCGCAACTTTATCGATTGCGTGATCAGCCGCAAGGAGCCGGCTGCTCCCATCGAAGTGGCCCACCGCTCGATCACGATTGCGCATCTGGGCAATATTGCCATGCGGCTGGGTCGCGATATCCAGTGGGATCCGAAACGCGAACGTGTCATTAACGATACCGAGGCCAATAGTATGCTATCACGACCCTATCGCGCTCCGTGGAGAGTGTAATACCCTCCTTGTTGAAGAGACTGGAAACCAAAGAGAGTAGATATCGGATGAACACAGATCACCTTATTAATTTATTGCAGAAAGTTAAGGACGGTTCTTTGACAATTGATGAGGCGGTGGAAAAACTGCGTCATCTTCCGTTTGAGGACCTGGGTTTTGCGCGGGTGGATCACCACCGGCAGATCCGCTGCGGTTTTCCGGAGGTGATCTATTGCCCCGGCAAGACCATCGAGCAGGTCGTCGGCATCTTCGAGCGGCTGGCGCAAAAAGGCAACAATGTTCTGGCCAGCCGAGCCGGACAGGAGATTTATGATGCTCTGGTTGCTACCGGAAAGTACCCCGACCTGCAATACGATACTCTTGCCCGAACGGTAACGCTGGTGCAAAGACCCGCCCAGCCGTCCGATCATTACATTGCCGTCGTCACGGCGGGCACCGCCGATCTGCCGGTGGCGATGGAGGCCAAGGTGACCTGCGAGATCATGGGTCAGCAGACCCGGCTCCTGGCCGATGTCGGTGTAGCGGGCCTGCACCGGCTTCTCAACAATCTGCAAGTCCTGCATCAGGCTTCGGTAATCATCGTCGTGGCGGGCATGGAAGGGGCCCTGGCCAGCGTGGTGGGGGGGCTGGTTGGCTGCCCGGTGATCGCCGTGCCCACCAGTGTCGGCTACGGCGCCAGCTTTGAGGGCCTGGCGGCGTTATTGACCATGCTCAACAGTTGTGCATCGGGCATCACCGTGGTCAACATCGACAATGGTTTCGGCGCTGGATACGCGGCCAGCATTATTAACAGCAAGATGTCTCGAAATCAGGGATGAGGCTGTATGCAGAAGATCACGACTATTCCACAGTTGCCTTTACGGGCAAAGGATGCCCATAAGGGTATGTTTGGCAAGGTATTGATTATTGCCGGATCACGCGGGATGACCGGGGCGGCGGCGATCGCCGGGCGCGCCGCCCTGCGATCCGGGGCGGGGCTGGTTCGTGTGGCCACACCGGCAAGTGTTCTTCCGATCGTCGCGAGTATCGAGCCCTGCTATACCACGATACCTCTGCCGGAAGGCCGTGATGGCCAGGTTTCAGCCAGGGCCATTGATATAATTCTTTCTGTTATCGAGGATAATGACGTCATCGCTTTTGGGCCTGGGCTGGGTCAGAGCAGCGGCGTTAAGGATGTGCTCTATCTTTTAATCGGTTGCAAAGATCTGAGGTTGGTGATCGATGCCGATGGTTTGAATTGTCTTGCCAAGAGCGTTTCCTGGATTCGCCATCGCAAGGCGTCTATCATCCTGACTCCGCATCCCGGTGAGATGAAGCGGTTGTGGGGCAGCGTATTCCGCACCGCCATTCCCTCGGACCGCGTCCAAACGGCAGTCGACTTTGCCCATGAAACCGATTGTACGATTGTGCTCAAAGGGGCCGGGACGGTCGTTGCCGAAGGGGAGAAATTTTATCATAACGAGACCGGTAATCCGGGCATGGCGACCGCCGGGTCCGGAGATGTCTTGACGGGGATCATTACCGCTCTCGTTGGGCAGGGATTATCCCATTTTGAAGCGGCGGTGTTGGGAGTGTATATCCACGGCCGGGCGGGTGACCTGGCCGCCGCCGAACGGGGGCAAATCAGCCTGATCGCAACCGACATTATCGATTCCCTTGGTAAGGCCTTTCAGGAACAGGCACAATAAGGTGTAATTATGCCCTCCGGCAGAGCCGGGCAATATCCGAAGCGACGATCCGGGCGATGATTCCTTCGTCGAATCCCGCTTCCTCCGGCCAGGCGGCATTTCGCAAAGACACAGGCGAAGCCATCTTGGGCCGATCCATGTTGGTCTGCACGGATGGAGGCTGGTTGATGGCTCGAACCACCTGATGAATCCCGCGATCGTTCAGGGCGGGTCCGATCCCGTCGCCTGCGCCGGATTTTTGGCGGCGCTGGGCGACGGCGCGGCGCTGTTCCACCAGGATCTGCTCGGCCAGATCGAAACGGGGGATGTCTTTCTCTATTTCACCGGATTTCGATTCGTTCTCTTCCTCATCGGCAGTGCGGGCCAACTCTTCCCGTACCTGTCGGGACAATTCAACCAGGTTTTCCTGTTCTGAGGAAACTGCCGTCTCCTCTTGTTCCGGTAGGCTTGTGGATTCCGCTTCTCCGACCCGGATCTGGCGGAGGGGACGCAGAGCCGCAGGAAGCGGTTTCTCTGATCCGGGAGCCTTGGCGCCCAGACCTTCCTGTTGGGCGCGAAAAATATCGGCCCTGCCCTGCAGAATATCGGCATCGATCTGTTTGAATGTTTCTTTCTCTTCCATCGACGTCCTCCCTGTTCCAATAGAGACATATCAGAAAATCGAATTTATTTCTGGTCCTCAGGCCCCAGCGAAAACAGTGTATACTGGCCCGGCTTGAATTCGTCAAGCAGTCGGTTGACCTCCTCGGCCGTCACCGCCTTGATGGCGGCCACGTCGTCGGCCACGCTTCGATACTCGTTCAGGTAAACCCAGTTAAAGCCCAGATCGACAAGCCGGCCCATCGGCTGTTCGCTTTTAATGGTTACCGAGCTGAGCACTTTGTTCCTGGCCGCATCCAGTTCTGCCTGTGTTACGCCATGTTGCGTGACGTCATCGAAAATGCCGTCAACGATATCCATAACCGGTGCGGCATTGTCCCGGCTGCATCGAAGATAACTGTAAAACGCTCCCACGCCATCCATCGATTCGTACTGCATCTCGGCCGTCTCGGCCAGGGCGGTATCCACCAGCGCCCAGAAAAAACGCGACCCGGTCGAATCCCCCAGGATCAGTCCCAGCAGCGAAGCGGCATAGCGCCTCCGGTCCTGGGCGGCGACGCCGGCACTGACCAGGCAGATATGCTCCCGCACCAGATTGGCCTTGGTTTCATGTCGTTTGCTCTTGCTTCCGCCGAAGTAGCTCAGTTCACGGCCGACCTCGAACGGAGTCCAGGATCCGCATTTCTCCTGGGCCATCCGGCAAAACCGATCAAAGTCGAAATTTCCACAACAGGCCAGCGTCAGATTGTTCGGGGCGTAGCGATGCTGAAAATACTCCCGCATCTGTTCGGCGGTCAGCGCGGCGATGCTTTCCTCGCTGCCAAGCACGCTGTGGGCGCAGGGATGTTTGTCGAAATGCAGCGAACGGCAGCGGTCCATTACATCGAACTGCGGCAGGTCCTTGTACATGGCGATTTCTTCCAGAATCACGTTCTTTTCCATGTTGAAGTCGTCATCCCTAAGGGCCGGCCGCATCAATTGGGTCCACAAGTCAGTCACCCTGTCAAGGTATTCGGGCAGCACGGCCGCATAGTAAACGGTATTTTCCTCGCTGGTAAAGGCGTTGAATTTGGCTCCGGTGCTGTCGAATGCTTCGTTGACTTCCATGGCGCTGAGCTTGTCGGTGCCCTTGAAAAGCATATGTTCCAGAAAATGCGAAACGCCGCTGATTTCGGCCGTTTCGTCCCGTGCCCCGGTCCGTACAAAAAAACCCACCGCGGCAGACTGAGCGGATGGATTGACCTCGCCGATGACGCTCAGTCCGTTGGATAATTGATGCCTTTGAAATTCCATATTCCTTTCGCTTCCCTTCGTATTGCCGTTCAGGACCAGCGCACTTCCGTCGGGCCGATCGTGGCGACGGTATATTCAACAAAGCGATGCCGCCGGAGAAAATCAACCACGGTTTTGACGGTCGTTTCCTTGAGGCGATGCCTGATTTCTTCCATGGGACGAACCCGACCGAGCAGATAATAATCTCCCGCGATCCCGCCGGCCCGTGAAATCGTCGATTCGCTCTGCATGATTAACGTGCTCTTTAGCCCGACTTTCGCACGGTCCATCTCCTCTTCGAGAATGCCTTCGTGAAGTCGATTGAATTCGGCGACAATGACGTCCAGTGTTTCCTGGGCCTTATCCGGTGTTGTGCCCGCATAGCAGCGGATTCCCGCCATGTCGCGGAGCGAATGATATCGGGCGCCGACAGCATAACAGAGACCCCGTTTTTCCCGTACCTCGGTGAACAACCGGCTGCTCATGCTGCCGGACAGGACCGAGACGGCCGCCATGGCATTGTAATAGTCTTCGCTGGTAATCGATATCGTCTCCGTCATCAGTCCGATATGCACCTGAGCCCCTTCATGGTTTTCATGCACATATTTCTTGCCTCGAGGACCGTTTTGTATCATCGTTTCCGATCCGGTTTTCGCTGAGCCGAACCGCGATTCCATTTGGCGGCAGATTGTTTCGAAATCGTATCGCCCCGCTACGCTGAAAATCGTCCCACCGATGGAGAAACGATCCCGAATGATCTGCCTGGTTCGATCGGGTGTAAGAGCCACCAACTCTTCCCGCTTACCCATCGAAGGACGACCCCACGGATGGGGGTAAAACTGCTCGCAGACCAGCATCCCGATTTTCTGACGCGGATCGTCGTCCAGCCCCAGCAGCTCCTGGATCGCCAATTGCTGCGAAAAGGCGAATTGTTCCTCCTTCAGGCTTGGTTCAAGGAGAATATCCGCATACAAATCGAGGGCTTTGTGCAGGTTCCCGGCTTCCAGGGCGCCCGACAGAGACAAATGGGCGGCCGAAACCCCGCTGTCGCGGTGCAGCCCAAGCGCATCCAGGGCATCGCTGATCTGCCGGCTGTTCCGTTTTCCGGCGCCGCGAAAGATCCAGTCGGCGATAACTTCCCCCGCTCCGCAAGCGCCTTCCGGCAGCAGAGCGGCTCCGCAGGGCAGCAAAAAAGTAAACGCCGCGGACTGGACATGGTCCATCCGCTCCCCCAGGATCACCATGCCATTGCCGAGCGTGTATTGGTCGAGTGTATTGGCCATGCAAGACAATCTCCGTATGTAAAACGATACTACTACTACAGGATTATACCGGCCGGATCGGCCCGGCACAACAGACATCTGCTCGTTGATCGCATCGAGGAGGCGGCTAGGCGACCGCGGTTTCCGGACGTTCTTCCACACTGTCGAACTGGACGCTGATCTTCTTGCTGACGCCCTTGGTCTGCATTGTCACGCCGTACAGGATATCGGCGATGCTCATGGTTCGCTTGGCGTGGGTAACGATAACAAATTGCGATTCCTTCTTGAATTCCTGCACCACCAGATTAAACCGCTCGTTGTTGGCTTCGTCCAGGGCGGCGTCGACCTCATCGAGGAAACAGAAGGGCGAAGGCTTGGTTTTGAAGACCGCAAACAAAAGGCTGATCGCCGTCATGGTCTTCTCGCCGCCGCTGAGCAGGCTGATGCTGCGGGTTTCCTTGCCGGGGGGCCGGGCGATGATCTCGATCCCGCTTTCCAGCAGGTCTTCCGGATTTTCCAGTACGATATCCGCCTTGCCGCCGCCGAACAGCTTCCGGAAAAGGATATGGAAGTTTTCCCGGATTTCTTCGAAGGTGATGCGGAATTTTTCACGGCTTTCCTTATTGATCCGGGCGATGAGCTGTTCCAGTTGGGCCTTGCTTTTATTCAGATCCTCGACCTGGGCGCTGAGAAACTCAAAGCGTTTTTCCAGCTCTTCCTGCTCGCCGATGGCGTCCAGATTTACATTCCCGATGCGGTCGATCTTGTCCCGCAGATCCGCGATCTCTTCGCGAACCGCCTCCCAGTTCACATCTTCCTGCTGGAAGCTTTCGTATGCCTTGACCAGATCGATCTGCAGTTCCTCCTGCACTCTCTGAATCAGATCCTCGTCCTTGACCTGCAATTGCCCCAGTTCGATCTTGACCTGCTGCATCTGTTCCTCGACCTGCGCCTGGACCGCCCGCTGTTCCCGCAGACGCTGCTCGGTCGTTTTGCGCTGCGCCAGGAGCTGCTCTACTTGGCGATGCACCTGTACGCTGATCCGCTGGGCGTTTTCCTTTTCCACATACAGTTCCGAAACCCGGCTTTCGCTGGACAGGATGTTCCGTTCGGTCTGAGAAATCTGTTCCTCGTGTCCGAGAAGTTCCGTCCGCGCCGATTCGATCGTCATGCGGCTGTGCTGGAGCTGACTTTGATACGAGGCGATCTGCTGCCGGATCGATCGCTGTTGCTCGGAAAACTGGCCGATTTCCACTTTCAGTTCGGTGCGAAGCGCAATCTTATTTTCCAGGAGGGCCTTTTTCTCGTCCAGATGCCGCCCCAGTTCTTCGATGTGGGCGGCTCGCTGGGCGTTGATCTGCTCCAGTTCCCGCAGTTTCTGTTGCGAGTCATGCTCCCTGCGCACGGACTGGGAAATCTCCTCTTCGAGCATTTTGATTTCGCTGTTCAGGACCGGCTGCTCCTCCGTCAGACGCTGGATATTCTGCTCCAGCAGACGAAGCCGCGAGTCGGCGTCGACCTTTTCCGTGCTGGCTTCATAAATGCTGGTGCGAAAATCCTTGCAAAGCCGCGACAAATGCTCCGTCTGTCGGGCCTGTTCCCTGCGATGATCTTCCATCTGTGCGATCTGTTGCGACAGTCGGGCCGTTTCCTCTTCCAGTTGAACAATCCGGCTGCGGCGGGAAATCAGCCCCGTGCATTTTCCCGAAGGGCCGATTCGGAGGGTATGCCGCCCGTCGAAAACCTGGCCGTCGACGGTCACAAACCGATACGCCGGGCCGAGCCGACGCGATAAATCCATGGCGGTATCAAGAGACTCGACCAGAACAACCCGACCCAGCAGATTCCAGGCCAGACGGGCGTATCTGCTGTCGTATCGGACGAACTCGATAAGCCGCCCTAGTACCGAAGGATATTGGGACAGATCGTGGATTTCCACAAACGGTTCGACACGATCCGAACAGATAACGTTAATCCGGCTGTCCAGACGCTCATGCAGATCCCGGTCATGGATACATGCCCCGGTACTGTTGACCACGAGCGTATCGGCTTTGCCTTCCAGGGCGGCTTCCACGATCGCCGCATGCCGGGCGTCGGCGTGAATGATATCGGCCACAATCCCTTCCACGAAGGCAAACGGCGCCTGTCCGTTTTCGTCCCGGCGGCGCAGGATATCCTTGAGGGCATCACTGAGCCCTTCCCGTTTGGCCTCCATATCGCGAAGAATATTCAGCTCGCTCACCAGGCCGCTTCGCTGCTGCTTGGCCTCGTTGAGCAGATCGGCGTCCCGGGCCATTTCGCTGTCGATGGCTTCCATCGCGGCACGTTTGGCGTCCAGGTTGTCCTGAAGCTGTCCCAAAACCGTGTTGATATCCTGGAGACGGGCTTGATACTGCGCCTTGCCGGTCAGAAGATCCGAAAGCTGCTGCTTGGCGCCGGCGGCACGGTCGTTGAGCCGGCTGACCTGTCCGCTCAGGTTGTCCCGATAGGTGTTCATACTTTGGATTTCGTTATGCAATTGAGCGGTGCGGCGCACGATATCGATGATGCCGCTTTTCTCGTCTTCCAGTTGGGCCTGGAGGCTGTCCAGTTCGGTATTGATCTCTTCCACGATCCCGTCCATCGCATCAAGCTGCTCGCGCTTGGCGACAAACACCCTTTCGTTTTCTTCCAGGTCCTGGTCGCATCGCCTGAGCTGACGGGTAAACTCATCGCAGCGTCCGCCAAGCTGGCGGATTTGCTGGGCGGCGGCCGTTTTTCGCTGCTCCAGCTCTTTGAGCCGGTTTTGCAGGAACAAAATCCGCTCCATCTGCTGCTCGATCTTGCTGGTGGCGGCCACCAGGGTATTGTCCCAGCGGTTGATCTGGGTCTCGGATTCGATGATTTGGCTGCCGATCTGGCTCAATTCGGCGTCGCAACGAGCCACATCCGCCGCGACACCGCCGAAATGGCTTTCCAGTTCGCCCAAAACCCCTTTCTTTTCGGCTTTTTGACGGACGATTTTGTCGTATTCGGAAAGCGAATAATTGACGCGCAGCTCTTTGAGCCGTTCGCTGTATTTCAGGTAATTTCTGGCCTTGCCCGCCTGCAGCTTGATGCTGCGAAGCTGCCGCTGTACTTCGGCGACGATATCGGCCAGACGAAGCAGATTCTGTTCGGTGCGTTCCAGCTTGCGGGTTGCTTCTTTCTTATGGGATTTGAACTTACTGATCCCGGCGGCCTCTTCAAAAATGACGCGACGGTCGACTTTGGAGGCCTGCAGAAGCTGATCGATCTGGCCCTGCTCGATGATGGAGTAGGCGCTGACGCCCACCCCGGTATCCATGAACAGGTCGCGAATATCCCGAAGCCGGCAGGGACGATTGTTGATCAGATATTCGCTTTCCCCGCTGCGATAGAGACGGCGCGTGATTTCCAGGTTGTCCTGCTCGATACCCAGTCCCCGAACATCGGAAAACTCCAGCGACACCTGCGCCATGCCGCTGGATTTGCGGCTGCTGGAGCCGCTGAAGATCACATCCAGCATCTGTCCGCTGCGAAGCTGTTTGGGGCTCTGGTTGCCCAACGCCCATTTGACGGCGTCGACCACATTGCTCTTGCCGCATCCATTGGGCCCTACAATCGCCGTAATCCGCTGGTTAAACGCAAATTCGGTTTTGTCGGCAAAACTCTTGAATCCGTTCAGAACGATCTTTTCAAGCTTCATGCACTTCCTCCGTGGTGGACGGCCACAACAACATCCTTGTCCTGCCAATGTCGATCCGTGGTTTCCGCGGACCGGTACGGTTTTTCATTGTCCCACCTTTGTTATCGGCCCGGGGATGAATTCGGCATCAATGATCCCCGCTTTGCACATCTGCTTCAGAACCGCCGCCGAATCGCAATACGGCAGGTTTAAACCTTGCCGCAGGCCCGGCTTTTTCTCTACGTCCAGTCGTTCGCACATTGTGCGGACGACGTCTCCGATGTCGCGAGACGCCTTGAGGGGGCCGATCGGTCGGGGGAAACGCGGATCTTTTCGGACCATTGAAATCTCCTTATCTTCCGGGCGGGCGTTTATCAGCACCTGGCCGTCAGCGCTGTTGAAAAAGGCATCGTCTTTGATTGGAATGGGAGATCCGAAGACCACTATGCGGGGGCTGTCTTTGCGTGAGATATAGACAGCCTTGGGCCCTTGGCATCGGATCTGGTCTACAAAGAAATCGCCCGCCACGAACAGACGGGTAATGGATACGTCTTCCAGACGCCAAAGCTGTTCATAGGAGGCCCATCGTACGGGAAATGAATTATCCTCCAGAAGCTTCAGTAAAATCGGAGAGGCCTTGCTTCGGTCGGCGCCCATACCAATCGCAGTGATTGCCTCCAGCCGGTAGACTGAACTCTCCTGCTCGGTCATTGTTTTCAGGGCAAAAAGGCCTCTTTCGTCGCCCAGATTTAAAAGGCATCGAGCGGCATGGAAGCGTGTAGTCTCATTGGGATCATTCAATAAAGGTACAATCGTATCGGTTGCACGGCGGCCAATTGCCTCCAGGGCCAGTTCCACCGGCCGTTTGTTTTTGTCGCCGGCCAGACGGACGGCCAGCATGGCGATCCGTTCCTGCTGCTGTTGTGGATTGTCCGCCAGGAAGAGATTTCCAAGCAGGGAAATAAAGCGTTCTTTCTGGTTTTGATATTTCTTGGGAATCGTAATAAAGATTTCTTCCGGCGAGTGGGCCGTCGCCGTTTTGCTTCCGAACCGTTCGTTGATTTGATTCCGAATGGCGGTTGAGGCGTAATAGTTCGGCTGATGCAACGCAAATGAGGTCCTTACGGCATTGATGACCGTGCCGCCGCCCAGTATATAACCTTCCAGCATATCGGCCGGTTGGTCCCCCAGTTTGTCGATGTAAATCGGCCCTTTCGCGGTAGCCAGGGTTTTAAGATGAAATCCCAGGCCGGTAAAGCCGCGGGCTTCCTTCAAATCCGCCGTGTAAAGACGTCCCCCATCCAGCGAGATAGTCTGGGTTCGGGACAGAGAGCGGATCTTGACGTCGAAATTTTCGCCTACCGAGGCCAGGGAAGGAATGACGCCGTAAATCTCCACGACGGCGGTATCTCGGCTGTCAATAAATTGACCGGCGTCAAACTTCACATCGCGGGGCATCTGCTGGTTGATGTATTTGATCAGCATAGTCCGCAAATCCGGGGGGCATTCCGAAGAACCTGTCCCCGGAAGACCGGCCACGATCCCGAAACCACGGACGGGTACTGCCCGGTACTGGTACACCCTGCCCAGCGAGCCGACCGTGACACCCAATGGGATCGGTTTCTCTAGTTCTGCCTTGTTTGCCGCCGTCGAATTATTACAACCGGCCAATCCTGGCAGGAGCGTCAGGAAGCCCATAAGGCAAACATACAGTAATTGCTTTCTTATATCCATAAATACACCTTCTGCAATAGTTTATGCAGAGCAAGACCTATGCCAGAACCCCAAAGAGGTCCTATAAGCATGGACCCGAATACAGCAAGAATAGGCAGGAAAATGGAATTCGTCAAGCAGTTTCTACTTCCAGAGAACAGGTCAAATAACACAAGATGTTGTGGTTGTTGTACTTGCGTTTTTCCAAAACAGATGCAAGAGGAATTTGCAGTAATTTTCTATGGACTATGGAAGCGGTTATGAAAGCCATGGGAGGGAACGCCGGACATGCGGCTGAGTATAGAGATTGGACGGGATGCAACAAAATGCCTTCTTGATTCTCTGGTTTAGAGGTAAAACCATGGGTATTTCACGATTCCATAAAAGGCGCAAGATCGAGTCGTTGACGGGGATAAGAAAATAGTGTAAACTTGTAGTTTTTACTGGCTGTCCGGTCAGTACAGTCTGCTTGAAAAATAGGGATAGCGGTGTGATTTTAGATAAGGGATTGGAACAACAAGGGAGTGTCCGGCCATGAAAGGAATCGTCCTGGCAGGGGGCAGCGGTACCCGCCTGTATCCAATTACCAAGGTTGTCAGCAAGCAGCTTTTGCACGTGTATGACAAGCCGATGGTATATTATCCCTTGACCACGCTGATGCTGGCGGGAGTGCGGGATATTTTGGTGATCTCTACGCCCTCGGACCTGCCGCTTTATGAGCAGCTTCTGGGGGATGGTTCCCAGTGGGGTCTTTGCCTGTCTTATGCGGTCCAGCCGAAACCGGAGGGATTGGCCCAGGCGTTTATTATCGGACGTGAATTTGTAGCAGGCGGGCCGGCATGCCTGATCCTGGGAGACAATATCTTTTATGGACACGGCCTGATCGAGTCCCTTCGTCGAGCGGCTCAGGGAAGTCCGGGCGCCACAATATTTGGGTACAGGGTGCGGGATCCCCAGCGATATGGCGTAATTGAGTTCGATTCCAATGGGAAAGTGTTATCTATTGAGGAAAAACCGGTAAAACCGAAGTCCAATTTTGCCGCCGTGGGACTCTATTTTTATGATGAGCAGATCACCGGAATGGCCGCCAGTGTCAAACCATCGGCACGAGGCGAGCTGGAAATCACGGAAGTGAACAATCTCTATCTAAAAACAGGAAACCTGCGGGTCGAATTGTTCGGCCGGGGCATTGCCTGGCTGGATACGGGTACGCCTGAATCCATGCTGCAGGCCTCCAATTTTGTGCATACGGTGCAGCAGAGGCAGGGCTGGATGATCGCCTGTCCGGAAGAGATTTCCTATCGGATGGGCTGGATTGATGCCGAGCAGGTTCTTCGTCTGGCCGAACCGCTCCGGAAAAATCATTATGGAGAATATCTTCTGGATCTGGTCAAGGCGGGACAATAAATGCAGGTTTTGCCGACAAAACTGCCGGGGGTGTTGCTGATCGAACCCAAAGTCTTTGGAGACAGTCGCGGTTTCTTTCTGGAGACCTGGAGTCGTGAACGATACGCCCAGGCCGGCCTGACCGTCGATTTCGTCCAGGACAACGTGTCGTTTTCTCAACATGGCGTGCTGCGGGGACTGCATTTTCAAAATCCCCAGGCGCAGGGTAAACTCGTGCAGGTCCTGGCCGGGGAAGTGTTTGATGTGGCGGTGGATATCCGGGTTGGGTCGGATACGTTCGGGCAATGGGTGGGAGAGCATCTTTCGGTGGAAAATCATCGACAATTATACATTCCCCCGGGATTCGCGCATGGTTTTTGTGTACTGAGCGAGGTGGCCTTGTTTAGCTACAAATGTACTGAATATTACGATCCGGCTGTCGAAGGCGGCATCCTTTGGAATGATCCGGAGATTGGAATCGAATGGCCCGTCGCCGATCCCCGGCTTTCCGACAAGGATAAAAAGTATACCCGCCTGTCGCAGGTACCCGTGGATCGACTGCCAAGGATGGGAGACAGATAATGCCGGTTGGGACGGTGATTATTCTGGGTGGTCGCGGGATGCTGGGAACGGACCTGGGGAAGGCCTGCCGATCCGCAGGGATAGATCCGATGATATATGACCTGCCGGAGTTTGACATTGGCCGTCGCGATCATCTGGAGCAGGCGATTCTGCCCGGATCGACTGTGGTGAATTGTGCCGCGTATACAAACGTGGAAAAGGCCGAATCCGAGCCGGATCTGGCCGAGAAGATCAATGCTCAGGCGGTCGGATATCTGGCGGAAACAGCCCGAACGCGGGATGCTTACGTAATCCATATCAGCACGGATTTTGTGTTCGACGGGGATTTGGATCGGCCTTATGCGGAAACAGATGCGCCCAATCCGGTCAGTGTCTATGGCTCCAGTAAATGGCATGGCGAACAGGCCCTGTCGCACAGCGACGCCCGTTGCTGCATCGTTCGCGTGCAATGGACGTATGGGCATGGCGGGACCAATTTCGTCAAGAAAATCCTGGAACTGGCGCAATCGAGGGATCACCTGAAGGTAATCGATGACCAGATCGGATCGCCTACGGCTACGACGGAAGTGGCCAGGGTACTCGTGGAAATGTTGTCTATGCAGGAAAAACCGACAGGGCTCTTTCATCTTGCGGCGTCCGGTTATACCAGCCGGTATGAAATGGCGCGGTTTGTTCTGGATGTTAAAGGGATCCCCATTTCCGTGCAGCCCTGTAAAAGCAGCGATTTTCCGACGGTTGCAAGACGGCCCCTGAACAGTCGATTTGATTGCTCGAAATTGGAACAACTTTTGGGGCGATCCCTTGCCGATTGGAAAGAGCCATTAGCGCGTTTTGTGGAGGAATTATGAATATCCTGGTGACTGGCGGAGCGGGTTTTATCGGCAGTAATTTTGTCCGTATGGTCTTGCGCGATCATCCGGATTGTCGCGTAATTAACCTTGACAAACTAACGTATGCCGGGAACCTGGAGAATCTGGCCGGTTATATGGAGAATCCCAATCATTTGTTTGTCAGAGGCGACATCTGCGATGCGGAATTGATTTCTCAGCTCATGGAGGAATACGAAATCGATGCCATTATTAATTTTGCCGCCGAGAGTCACGTAGACAGGTCTTTGGTCGATCCAGGGGTGTTTATCGAAACGAATGTAACCGGGACATTGACCTTGTTGAAAATCGCCCTGGAGCGGAACCTTGACCGGTTTGTTCAGGTTTCCACCGATGAGGTGTATGGCTCGCTGGGTCCGGAGGGGTATTTTACGGAACAATCGCCGATTCAGCCCAATTCCCCTTATTCAGCCAGCAAGGCGGCTGCGGACCATCTCGTACGCGCCTTCGGACATAGCTGGGGCTTGAAAGTGAATATCACCCGCTGTTCGAACAACTACGGGGAGTATCAGTTCCCGGAAAAAATGATTCCGCTGATGATCCATAATGCACTGCACGACAAAGAGCTGCCGGTGTATGGGGACGGCTTGTATATCCGGGACTGGCTGTATGTGTACGATCATTGCACGGCGATCTGGAATGTACTGACCAAAGGGCGTGCGGGCGAAGTATACAATATCGGGGGCAATAATGAGAAGACCAATCTGGAGGTGGTCGGGCTGATTCTACAGCGGCTGGGCAAGCCCTCTACGCTGATCCGGCATGTCAAGGACCGTCCCGGCCATGACCGGCGATACGCCATCGATTCCCGAAAAACCATGCAGGAACTGGGCTGGTCGCCCTCGGTAACGTTTGAAGAAGGGATCGTCCGAACGATCGACTGGTATCGATCTCATACGGAATGGTTGAATCATGTCGTTTCGGGCGCCTACCAGCAGTACTATGAAAGCATGTATGGAAATCGATAATACACGGATTCGTTCTTGAGGGCTCTATGTCGCCGACAGCTTCGGATCATCCAGGCGAGATGAAAAAGACGAAAAAAGCAAGGCCGCCGGTCAGGCAGTTCTGGCGCGTATGGAAGTATGTCTGGCCTCAATGGTTCCGCTTGTCCTGGGTTGTGATCACCGCCTTGCTGGTCGGGATGCTGTTTTCGGTCAGTTTTATGGCGATTATTCCCCTCTTGAAGGTGATGATGGGGGAGGAAGGTCTGCACGGATGGATTGACCGCAAATGCTGCGATCTGCGTTACGGCATCGATTTTTATGTGCCGGATCGCGCTGATTTCATGGGAGTAAATGCCGAAATTGCCTATTATCTCCTGATCACGACGGTTCCGGAAGAGGAGAGGGCCTATGCGGACGGATTCCGTCTGCAGGATCGTATCGTGGACGTGGCCCATTACGGGCGTGACAAAGGGCTGGACAAAGTGCCTTCTTCCCGGCTTTTGGAGCTTTTGGCCACGGCCGAAGACGGTGTTACTGTGCCGGTGCAAATCCTGCGTCCTAACACATCCGGAATGCAGGAACAGCAGGAAATCCTTTTGCATACCCTTAAGCATCCGGACAACATCTCTGCCGAAGAGATGCCTTTGTCCGCTCGTCTGGAGTGGGGTTTTAAATGGGCGGTCGTGCACTGGGCTCAAATGGCGCTCAAAATGATCCCTCGGGAAGAGTCCCGCACAGCGCGGAGTAAAAGCGTGGTCTTTATCATTGTCTTAATGGGGGTAATTACCACGTTTCGCTGCATAGGCACCTTTGTGCAAAAATACCTTTCGGAAAAGGTCGTACAGGTGGCGATCACCCATTTGCGCGACGACGTGTTTACCCATGTGATGTTCATGCCGATCGGCTTTTTTTCGGTAAAGGGAACCAGCGATACGATCAGCCGGATTCTTGGAGATACGGCGGCTTCCGGCAAGGGAGTTAAAATCCTTCTGGGCAAGGCCCTGATGGAGCCGATCAAGGCCTTTTTCTGTCTTGTCATGGCCATGCTGCTCAGTTGGCAGCTTGTGTTGATTTTTTTGGCCGCGGCGCCGGTTACGATCGCTTTGCTGGGTCTTCTGGGCAAAAAAATGCGTCGGGCGACCAAGCGATCGCTGATGGCCAGCGCCATGATGCTGGGCCGTTTGCAGGACAGCATCAGCGCGTTGCGCGTCGTTAAGGTGTATAACCGTCAGAATACGGAAGTGAAGGCCTTTAACGGCGTCAATCGCCAATTGCTGCGTCGGGCGATTCATATCGCCAGGCTGGATGCGGCCACCGGTCCGATCATGGAATTTCTCGGCATGGTGGCCGGTTCGGCGGCCCTGATTATCGGAGTGAACTGGGTCATGCAGAATAATATGGAGGGCAGTTCGTTCTTTGCCCTTTTGGTTCTGCTGGGAACCAGCGCCGAATCGGTCCGCAAGGTCAGCGATATATGGAACCGCATCCAGGAGGCCAATGCCGCCGCCGACCGGGTCTTTGAGATTGTCGACAGTCCTCTGGAACACCAGGACCCGCAGGCCTTCGAGTTGAAACCATTGCAGGATGAGATTGAATTTCGCGATATCGTTTTTTCCTATCCCGGAGCCGACAGTCGGGCCCTGGACGGAGTAAGCCTGAAGGTCCGGGCCGGTCAGACGATTGCCGTCGTCGGTCCCAACGGATCGGGCAAAACCACCCTGATCAATCTGATTCCCCGTTTCTATGATCCCGATGCGGGACAGGTTTTTATCGATGGACAGGACATTCGTATGGCTACCCTGCGAAGTCTTCGCGCCCAGATCGGGATGGTGACGCAGAATGTCGTAACGTTTCACGAATCGGTAGCCGCGAATATCGGCTACGGCAAAGAAGGCGCCACGCGCGAGGAAATCATCGCGGCGGCCCAAAAAGCGCATGCCCACGAATTTATTGACCGCCTTCCGGATGGGTACGATACCGTGATCGGCGAGCATGGATCGGGTTTCAGCGGAGGCCAGCTCCAGCGGCTCGTGATCGCGCGGGCGGTAGTGAAAAATCCCGCCATTCTGATCTTCGATGAGGCCATGAGCCAGATCGATGCCGACAGCGAGGCGAAAATCAACGAGGCGCTGTCCGAACTGATGGAGGGACGGACTTGTTTTGTGATTGCGCATCGCTTCAGCACGGTGGTGCATGCCGATTCCATCGTAGTGATGGATAACGGGCGGGTCGTGGCCCAGGGCCGGCATGGGGAATTGATGGAATCGTGCAGCGTGTATCGCAGTCTGTATGAAACGCAACTGATCGCCGCCAATGAATAATGCATGGAGGAGTCTGGCCTCTCCTCTGTAAAAAAGCGAAAAAAAGACAGGGGACAGAATCCGGCTGCAAAACTTTGTCATGAACTCGGATACGATTACTCTGATGATGTTGTGGGGCAAGCCCGGATCGGCGGTCACCAGCGTCGATGACCTGGTGGTCGGGCTGGATCGAAGCCATTTTCGCGTTCTTTTTGCCTATCTTGCCGGCCCGGGAGAAGATACGAACCATTTGGAAGAAATGGGTTTTCCCGTATTTTATCTGTCCGGCATTGATCGTTTGAATGCCTTTCGGCCTTCGATTCTGTGCAAGCTGATCCGACTTCTGCGACGGGAAAAGGTCGATCTGATCCATTCGCATACGCATAAAGCCACCTTTTATGCCTCCCTGGCGGGCATTGTCGTCCGCCGGCCGGGGGTTCTGGCGCATGTGCACGGGTTGAACCGTACCGCGCGCGGACACAGAAAGATGACCAACCTATTCACGCTGTGGCGCGTGAACCGGTTCTTGCCGGTCGCCGAGGCCGTCCGAAGAGATCTTGTGGGCCACAATCTGTTTTTGCCGGAATGCAGAGCTACTGTGATGGAAAATTCCATTGACTATGCCCGGTTTGCCGAGGTTTCCTGCGATCGCGCTGAGGTCCGGAGAAGCATGCAGGTCCCCGAAAATGCCTTTGTGTTCGGCATGGTGGGTCGGCTGGCGGCCACCAAGGGCGTGGATTATCTGATTCGGGCGTTTGCCGAGGCGCAGAGGGAAATCCCGCAGGCGCATCTGGTTCTGATCGGTACGGGGGAGCGACAGCCGTATGAGCAACTGGCGTCACAATGCGGCTGTCTTGCGGGAATGCATTTTCTCGGATTTCGAGAAGATGTGAGCAAGCTGTATCGGGGGATGGATGCGTTTGTTTTGTCTTCGGTGGCCGAAGGGATGCCGCGGGCGATTCTGGAGGCGATGGCGGCCGGGACGCCGTGCGTGGCCACGCGGGTGGGGGGGGTGCCGGAGATCGTCGTCGACGGGCAAACCGGCATTCTGGCCGAACCTGCCGATGCAGCGTCGCTGGCGCGGGCCATGATGAAAACAGCCCGACTCGATGCAAAAGAAAAAACGGCGATGGTAAGGCGGGCCATGGAGATGGTTCGTACAAAATACTCCCATGCCGTCGTCCGGGAAAAACTGCGTCGAATCTATGAACAGGAACATACAAAACGCCATCCGCATGCCGGCCGGCATCCGGGTGGAAAGGATGCATCTTCGTGATGGACAGGCCCCTGATTACCTTTATGATGATTGCCTTTAACCAGCAGCGGTATATTCAACATGCCGTGCAGGCCGCTTTTGCCCAAACCTATTCTCCTCTGGAGATTCTTTTGTCCGACGACGGCTCGGGCGATTCCACCTATGCGATTATGGAAGAGATGGCGCGTTTCTATCAGGGGCCTCATCGTGTGCGGCTCAATCGCAACGAGAAAAATCTGGGTATCGGCGGGCATGTCAATCGACTGATGGAGCTGGCCGAAGGAGAGCTGATTGTCGTGGCGGCGGGGGATGATATTTCGGTTCCGCAGCGGGTTGAGAAGATCTGGATGGAATATTGCCGCTCCGAAGGAAAGGCACGATCGATCGATTCCGGCATGGTGGTGATCGATGAAAACGGGACCGAGCAGGAAACCGTCCGGAAATCCCCAAAGGCAAAAGGAAACGATATCGAATCGCGTCTCCGGGCGATGAGCGCATGCGGCTGTTCGCATGCCTGGCACCGCTGCGTGTTCGATGTGTTCGGACCGATGCTGCCCGATACCGTCTACGAGGACAAGGCGATCGCGTTTCGCTCCGGTCTGCTCGGCGAAATCCGCCATATGGAGGAGCCGCTGGTTCGGTATCGCAGACATACGGGTAATATTACGGCTCGTCGGACGAAGCGTCCCGATCGTGAGGCCGTAGTCGCTCATCTGGCCGAAACACTGCGAAGACGTCTGGTGACGTTCCGGAATTACCAGAAAGACCTGCGTAAGTCCGACCAAATCAAGACATTGTCCGTCGAGGGACAAAACGAATTTACGCAGTATATCAACAGGCAAATTTGTTTTCTGGAACTGGAGATCGCATTTGTCCGTGGCTCGTTTGGCGAGCGTCTGAAGGTGATTCGTCGAGGAATTTCCGCGCCTGTCGGTGTTTCGCAGATCGGGAAATGGTGCATTCGTCTGGTCTATCCCTATGTCCTGATCCGCGCCGGCCGGAAATTACGCAAAGGCGATCTCCGATGAGGTCCGGACAGGATTTGACGGTTTTATGGCAAAATGAATCTCCGTTTTGTCAATCCGCGTACATATTGACAGGATCGCCCTTTGCCGATAAATATACGTTTTTCGTTGCCGGGTGTGTCGGAGAATGAGAAAGGCCGGGACAAAAAATGGAGAATAAAAGAGATTCGCAAGCCGGATTCATTCATCCTCAGGCGATTGTGGAGCCCGGCGCACAAATCGGCGCTGGGACGCGCATCTGGGCCTTTGCTCATGTGCTGCCCGGAGCGAAAGTGGGAAAACAATGCAACCTGTGCGATCATACGTTTCTGGAGAACGATGTCGTTCTCGGCGACGAAGTGACGGTCAAATGCGGAGTCTATCTCTGGGACGGGATCGAGATTCGCGACCGCGTGTTCATCGGCCCCAATGCGACCTTCACCAACGATAAATTTCCCCGCAGCCGGCAGTATCCGGATCGCTTTGAGCGTACGATTGTCTGTCAGGGCGCATCGATCGGCGCCAACGCGACAATTCTTCCCGGATTGACGATCGGGGCCAACGCGATGGTCGGGGCCGGGGCCGTCGTGACGCATGATGTTCCCCCCAATTCCATTGTGACCGGCAATCCGGCTCGCATCGTCGGGTATGTCGATACGGCCGTGAAACCTTCCCTGCGATCGAGCGTTACATCGGAGGTCCAGGAATCGATTGTCAGCGGCGTCAAGCTGGTTCGAATGCACCATGTGGAGGATATGCGGGGCGATCTTTGCGTCTCGGAATGGGAGAAAGACCTTCCCTTTACGCCGCGCCGCGTGTTCTATGTGTACAATGTGCCGAATGTGAGGGTGCGAGGCGAGCATGCCCACAAAGAATGCCATCAATTTCTTGTCTGCGTTTCCGGATCGGTGTCGGTAGTGGCCGATGACGGACGGAACCGGGAAGAGTACAGCCTCGATCGTCCATGGATTGGGCTCTATCTGCCGCCCCGGATCTGGGGCGTTCAGTACAAGTATTCGTCCGATGCGGTGCTGATGGTGTTTGCCTCTCATTTGTATGATGCGAAGGATTATCTGCGCGAATACGATGCATTTTTGGAATTTGTCGGGAGCCGGCCGTGACGATTCCCGCCCTGGATATGAAATCCCCTTACCTGGAGCTGCAGGAAGAGCTCGATGCCGTTTATTCTTGGTTCATGCGGTCGGGGTGGTATGTTCTGGGGGAAGAAAGCAGGGCGTTTGAGGAGGAATATGCCACCTATTGCCGAACCCGCTATTGCGTTGGCGTTTCCAGCGGTCTGGATGCCTTGCACCTGGCCCTGCGGGCCTGCGATATTGGACAGGGAGACGAGGTGATCGTTCCTTCCAATACGTATATCGCCACCTGGCTGGCGGTGACCTATGCCGGAGCAACGCCTGTGCCGGTCGAGCCGGACATCCGGACCTTTAATATCGATCCGGATCGGATCGAGGCGGCCATCACACCGCGGACAAAGGCCATTATGCCGGTTCATCTGTATGGACAACCGGCGGATATGGACCCGATCATGCAGATTGCCGCGAACCATTCGTTACGCGTGATTGTGGACAATGCTCAATCCCAGGGGGCTCGCTACAAAGGCCGCCGGACCGGCGGGCTCGGCCATGTGACGGCCCACAGTTTCTATCCGGGTAAAAATCTTGGCGCTTTCGGCGAAGCGGGCGCTGTCACGACCGACGATACGGAAGTGGCCGAAAAAGTCGCTGTCTTGAGAAATTATGGCTCTCAGGTCAAATACCATAACCAATATAAAGGTTTCAATGCGCGGATCGACGAGCTGCAGGCGGGCTTTCTTCGGGTAAAATTGAAAGTTCTGGATGCCTGGAATGAAAGACGAAAAGAAAGAGCGAATGAATATCTGGACGGATTACGGGGTGTGCCGGAGGTGATGGTTCCCTTTGTGCCCGAGTGGGCCGAACCTGTCTGGCATCAGTTTGTCATTCGCCATCCGCAGCGGGATTCCCTGCAGGAAAAATTAAAAAAAGCGGGAATTGGCACTCTGATCCATTATCCCATCCCGCCTCATTTGTCCCAGGCCTATTCGGACCTGGGCTTCAAGGAGGGGGATTTTCCCGTGGCCGAAGAAATGGCCCGAACGGTTCTAAGCCTGCCCATGGGGCCGCATCTGACCCCCCGGCAGGTGGATTTTATCGTGGAGCAAATCCGTGCCTGAAAGCCGGCGAAAATGGCGCCAAAAAGATATCGTTCTGGGGGGACAATCTGCCGTTTGAAATATACCCTTTACAAATGGGCTGTCTGGCCTAAAAGACTTTCCGGGGATCTCACACTGGGCAAACGCGTGCGTCTGTTTGTCCCGTTGCGATGCGATGGACAGGGCAAGGTGTACGTGTCGGAACGGACCAAAATGGGCTGGCCTCAGGCGCCCCGCTATGGAAACGGTTGTATACTGCTGCAAGCGCGGCAGGAGAATGCCGTCATCCGGATCGGAAGCCATTGTGCGATTTCCAACAATGTTTCCATCATGGCGATGGAATCGGTGGTGATCGAAGAGGAATGCCTTATCGGAGAGCTGGTTTCCATTATGGACAGCGATTTTCACGGAATCGCCGCCGACCGGCGCCGTTCCGGCCCGATTCAGACGGCCCCCGTCCGGATCGAGAAAAACGTCTGGCTGGGCAGCCGGGTCATTGTGCAAAAGGGAGTAACCATCGGCGAAAATTCGATTGTTGCGCCCAACGCCGTCGTCACGGCGTCGATTCCGGCCAATGTGATCGCCGGGGGCATCCCGGCCAGGGTCATTCGACCTCTGACGGAGGCCGATCATGCCTAAGCCTTTGACGAATATTGTGTTTACTCGAAATCGGCCTTTGCAGTTGGCGGCCTATCTGGAGAGCTTCCTGAACAACATGGGCTCGGCTGTCCATCAGGTAGATATTATTTACAAAGAAGATCTGTTCACACATGAATATGCTCAGGTCTTTGCCTTGTTTCCCTCCTGCCGGATCGTCCGGGAACAGGATTTTCATCGGGATTTTATGCAAATCTTCGAACAGATCGAGTCGGATTATGTGGTCTTTGCCACCGATGATGTGGTGTATTTCGATGCCGTGGATTTTGATGTGATCGAGGCTGCCTTCGCCGAATGTCGCGATATTTTTGGTTTTACGCTCAAGTTCGGTCCGGAGTATTTTGCCGACGGAAAGGAACCTGTTGCGCCGGCAGAGTTCAGCGGGCAGAAGGTATATAAGGTCAACTGGAAAAAAGCCCGGGATGCGCCATCGAAATATCCGTTTGAGCTCAACAGCACGATCTACCCGACATCGTTCGTCAGGATGCTGCTGCGGCATATCGGTCGGGATCGACCGGCGCTGCAGAAAGTCTTTGCCGAGGGCACGATTCCGTATCGTCTGGCAAGGATGTTCTGCTCGCGTAAACGTTTATTCCATGCATTTCGCACCTTTCACAATCCCAACCACCTGGAAGGGTACGGCTACCGGTGGTGCCGCAGTCACAAGCGGCGACTGCCGGAGTATTTGTATTTTCAAAAAATTTGTGCCACTACGCTTCAGGTGAATCGCGTAAATACGGTGATCGATAATCCTGTCTATGGAACGGACGAACACACGGTCGAAACGCTGAATGCGAAATTTCAGCAGGGGTATCGGCTCGATCTGGCGCATTTGCAGCACAATAAACCGTCCTATTGCCGTGTGGGAAAAGAATATTTTGGTTTGGTGAAAATCGACTGATGTGACTGTCTTGAATTTCTTTAGGTAAAAGAACCATGAAAAGACTCCGGAATTTATTGAATCGTATTCCCTTTCTGGCCGAGCGGTCGCGCCGACGAAAAATAAACCGCTGGCGCGCCGCCTATGAACAGTGGAAACGGCAGGGGGGGGCATTGCCGCTGCCGTCCTATGGCAAGCAATTGGTTCTGCAGGAGTATGCCGAACGGTTTGGAACTCGTATTCTCGTGGAAACAGGCACCTATACCGGCCATACCGTGATGGGACTTCTGGATAAGTTTGATCGAATCTATTCCATCGAACTCGATCCGACCTTATACCGAAAAGCCCAGCAGCTTTTTGCTCGTTATCGCCATGTGCAGATCGTGGAAGGGGCCAGCGAGCTATGTTTGCCTCGAATTCTGTCTGAACTTAATGAACCGTGCCTGTTTTGGCTGGATGCGCATTATTCCAGGGGCGCGACGGCCAAGGGAGAGACGGAAACCCCGATCATGCGGGAACTGGAGGCGATTCTGAGCCATCCCTGTTCCCGGCAGCATGTTCTTTTGATCGACGATGCAAGATGTTTTACGGGGGAAAATGATTACCCCAGGGTGGCCACGGTGCGGGAAATCCTCTTGAAGGCTCATCCGGACTGGCAACTGGAAGAAAAAGAGGATATTCTTCGGGCTCATCGAGCTGCGGTGCAAGACTGAATGAAGCTGATGGTGATCACAAACAATCCCGAACGGGCCGGCTACCGACAGCGGATCGGCGTGTATCTGGAATTTCTTGCCCGACGGGGAATCGCCTGCACGGTCGAACGTCTGCCGGCGAATTTTTGGGCCCGGCGACAGTTGTTTCGCAAGTCCGGGGAGTTTGACGGGGTTTTCCTGCAGAAAAAAAAATTGAATGTATGGGACGCCTTCTGGTTGAAATCGTCGGCGCGAAGGATCATTTACAGTTATGACGATGCGATTCTCTTTAGCGACAAGCGTCCCGGCCGGTACAGCCGGGCCCATGTTGTGCCGTTTCGCCGAACCGTCCGGCTGGCGGATATGGTCCTTGTGGGAAGCTCCTATCTGGCCGAGCAGGGCAGACCGTTCAATCCCAATGTGCGGATTTTGCCCCTGGGCCTGGAGGTGAACCGATATGGGCAATGCGCTGAAAGGCCTGCGGACGGCAGGATCCGCCTGGTCTGGATCGGCAGCGCCAGCACGCTGGATTACCTTCAAAGTTTGTCTGTGTGCTTCGAGCAGATCGGGCAGCGATACAGGAACGTGGTGTTGCGAATCATCGGAGACCGTTTTTTTGAGCTGGAACATATGCCCGTCGAAAAAATTCCCTGGGATACGCAGGGGCGTTACCGGGCTCTGGCGGAATGCGATATCGGCCTGGCGCCGCTGCCCGATGATTCATTTACCCGTGGAAAATGCAGTTTTAAAGTGCTGGAATATGCCGCATCAGGCTTGCCTGTCGTGGCTTCCCCGGTGGGAACGAATGTGGATCATGTGATTCCGGACAAAACCGGTTTTCTGGTTTCCCGCCAGGACGAATGGATCCGACGGCTGTCGTATTTGATTGAGAATCCCGGCCTGCGGCGTTGGATGGGGCAGCAGGGAAAAGAGCATGCGAGGCAATATGATGTATCGGTGATGGCCGATCGACTGGCCGATCTGATTCGGGAATGTATGGCAGAAGAACAGAAATAAGGCGGGGAAGACTTGTGGGAAATCGACTGGGCACATATCTAAAGAAAAAACTATTGCGCAAAGAACAGAATCTCATCTCGCTGGAATCCCCCTATGAGGTGATCCATCGTCTTCTTTCAAATCGAAACGTCCGAACGATTGTCGATGCGGGCGCCAGCAATGGCCATCTTTCCGAGCGTTTTTTGCGTCTTTTTCCCGAAGCGCAGGTCTATGGATTTGAACCCAATTCGATGTATCAGAGGACGTTGCAGGAATATGCCCGGCGGGATCGGCGGTTTCATCCGGAATTTACGGCGTTGTCGGATCATGTCGGAGCGGAAAAACTCTACGTGACCGCCTCGCCCGGCAATACGTCCCTGTTATCGCCTGGAAATCGACTGGAACAAGTCTCCCCGAAAGGCCATCAGATAGTCGAAATCCGGGACATTCCGGTGACCACTCTGGATGCCTGGGCCCGGCAGCGGGGTATCCAGGCTGTGGAACTGATGAAGTTTGATATCCAGGGCGGAGAGCTCAAGGCCCTGCAGGGCGGATCGGAACTCTTGAAAAAAACGCAGGCGGTCTATGCCGAGGTCTGGTTTAATGAGACGTATGAAAACAATCCTTTGTTTGGAGATATTGACGGATATCTCCGGCAGGCGGATTTTGTGTTGTACGATTTCTATCGGCCCAAATACGGACCGAAGGGACTGCTGATGTGGGCTAATGCGCTTTGGATTAAGAGCGATCTGATCGATTCATAAACGGACGTTTTTTCCATAGGGTTTTTGCGCCAGACGTTTTCGCGTTTGCCTCATGATCCGGCCGGCCCATTGTTTGGATGTCTGTCGGAGGTTCGGATTCTCTTGGATGTATTCCCGGAAGAACCGATACCGATCCGTTCGCGTCAGTCCTTCGGGGAACATGTTGATCTGGACAAGATTCTTCAATCGCCAAAAATCAGGCAAATAAGGCCATTTTTGCGTTCGTTCATTGTCAAGGAAGAACACTTTCCATCCGTTTTCTTCTTGAGAAACAAGCATATTCCGCGGCCGTAAATCCCCATGCATAATCCCGGCTGCATGCATTTTCCCGATCGTTTGCCCCAGGGTGCGGATCATGGTTCTTCGTTCCGACAACACGGCGGCGGAGGAATCATCGGCTGTTTGAAGAATATGAGCATACAGATCTTCGGCATGGACGGCAGTACTGAGGGTGACCGAAGAGTAATGAAAGGGGCCGAATTGTTTTTCTGCAAAAGCAACGATGTCCGGACAAAAAAATCCCTCCTTTTGCAGCATAAGCGAAGCAGCTGCGCTTCTGGCGGCCCGGCTGGGACGCAGCAGATGTTTGGCCGCATCCCATAAGGAACGGTGAAAGAATTCCTTAATATAGAACGTATGGGTTTTCCCATGGAAAGCGATAAGGCCTTTCTGCACTCGGGCCTGCCTGGACACAGAAACCAGCGTAAAAGGCCCGCGGGCTCCATCGAAGCCCGGCTCAGACCGAAAAGGCGGCTCGATTATGGATTGTGGAAATCGAGGATTAAGCCGGATCATCCAGCCTTTAATCCGAAAGCGGGTAAAATCGCGAATGTGCAGGAATTCTGCCATAAGAGTCGATCAATGTCCTACGACGGCGATTTTGTGTTTGTCGGCCAGTTCGATTGTCTGGGGCTTGTCTAAAATAATCGTCCTTCCCTTTTCGAGAACCAGACAGCCGGCCCCGTATCGGGCCATGCTTTCGATGGTGTCGGGTCCGACGCAGGGCACATCGAACCGCAGATCCTGGTTCGGTTTGGCGACCTTAATCAGGGTCCAGCCGCCTTTGGGGCATAACTCGCCGGTCCGTTCGATCATTTTTGCCGTACCCTCGATGGCCTCCACGGCGATGACTTCGCGTTCTTTGACGGCGACGGCCTGTCCGATATCCAGTTCGCCCAGTTTCTTGACGATTTGCCATCCGAATTCGATATCCGCTTGGACAAACGGTCCCGGCTGGGTTCGCGTCATTACGCCTTCCTCGGCCAGATGGTCCCTGCAATATTGTGTTGAATCCTGCAAAATGATTCCTCCGCTTGCCAGTTCCTCGGCGATCGCCCTAAGGATCGAGTCATTTCGTTTGTCCCTGCCGCGGAGCCGCCAGTACCAGATGCGAAACGCCCGCCAGTCGGGCAGATACCGCAGAATCCGCCAGGGCGTATAAATCCGGGTCTTGGCGACCCGACCGACCATAATTGTATGGGTTACATTATGTCTTCGTAACAGTCGAATCCACGCTCCCGGACGCGCAATGGGGCAATATCCAAATACGTCCACATGCTTGGCCAGGTCCGGTTCCGCGTTATCCATCAGACCGGCACATACCACCGACAGCCCGGCGGCCCGTGCCCCCTCGGCGACAAGAAAGGGCAGGCGGCCCTCGCCGGCGATCAGGCCCAATACCTGCTTATCCATCGATCAGGACTCCGCCTTTTCCATCGCTCGAAGGCGTCGTTCGATGTCTTTGATCGAGCGCCGCAGTTCCGGGAGGTATTCGATCAGGGCATAGGAACGACGCGCCTTATTAGAGTCAATCGCGGGGGAACCCACAATTTCCATGCCGTCGGGCACATCCCCAATCACGCCGGCCTGGGCGCCGATACGGACCATGTTTCCTATTTTAATATGTCCGATCACGCCGACCTGCCCTCCGAGCACACAATGGTGGCCCAGTGTCGCCGATCCGGCAATCCCGGCCTGGGGAACCAGAAGACAATACGGTCCGATCCGCGTCCCATGCCCGATTGTGACCGTATCGCCGATCTTCGTTCCTTTTCCGATAACGGTGTCATCCAGTGTGCCCCGTTCGATCGCGCTGCCCGATCCGATTTCCACATCGTCTTCCAGGATAACTCTTCCAATCTGGGGTATTTTGTGATGAACGCCCTTATGTGTTGCATAGCCGAATCCATCTTGCCCTACGGTGGCGTTGGCCTGCAGGATCACTCGATCGCCCAGGAGGCATGCCTCGTAGACTACGGCATTCGGATACAGGATGCAATCGTCCCCCAGTTTCGCTGCGGCGCCGATGAACACGCCCGGATACAGGATGCAGCCATTTCCGATGACGGCCTCCGGACCAACCGTGACGAATGGGTGAATGTGGCAATGTTGCCCGATATGGGCCGAAGGAGCGATATGGGCTTGCGGACTCATCCCGATCGGTTCGTGTTTGCGGTGGCCATACAGCAAGACCACAACCTGCATAAAAGCGTAGTAGGGGTCTTCGGCGATCAGCAGATCCGCGGCGCTTTCCATTTCCTGACCGACAATAACAGCCCCCGCCTGGGTCGTTTTGACCAGAGGAATATACTTGGTATTGCTCAGGAAGGTGATTTGGCCGGACCGGGCGTTTTCCAGTGTCGCCGCGGAGGAAATGAGCGTGTCGGGATGCCCGATAATCCGTCCGCCCACATGTCTTGCCAGTTCTGCCAATGTTTTTGGTTGCATGAACAACGTCCTCAATGAAATACCTTATGTCGTGGATTATACCGGGACCGGGGATCGGGTCAATCCTTAAGAAGCTGTTCCACGGCTTCCTGGATGGGGGAGATATCCGATTGCCCCCTGTTGTTGAAGTGGTTCAAGGATTCGAGAATCACTTTAACCCGAGGTCCCAGCGGCTGATAGACGGCAGGATCGGTAGGACCGAAAATGGCCACAGTCGGGACGCCCAGACCGGCGGCCAGATGAGTGATTCCGCTGTCGTTTCCACAAAACAAGACCGCGCAGGACAGGATTTGGACGAGGTGTTCCAGATCGAGATCTGCGATGCACGGGCCTGTCTCGGCCAGGCGTCTTTTGTCGGCGTCGCTCAGACGTTCCTGTTCGGCAGGGCCCAGCAGGAATACGACCTGCATTCCCTTGTCCCCGAGAGCCTGGGCCAGCAGGATAAAATTATCCAGATTCCAGCATTTGGCCGCTCCGCCGCTGCCCGGGTGAAGAATCGCCAATGGTTTGGATGTTACAATCGCATGAGCGGTTAAAGTCTCCAGGCCGATACGGAAATCGCTTTCGAGAGGACGGATCGAAGATTCCTGTGGATCGACGCCTTCGAATTCCATCTCCTGTAGAGTGGCATCGATCAGCCGGCGAATGTAAAAATTACTGATATATCCCGTAAGGTCATCGGATTTGAGAGGAATGAATACGACTTCGCAGGCCCGGCTGCAATTGACGGTGAAGAACAGATTGCTTTCAAAATCCGGATTCCCGGCGCCGAGAAAACTGATGATCCATTCATACGAAGAAAAGGCATGGATGAGGGGGTCTTTGTCGGCCAGTTCGAATTCGTTTTCGGCGACGAAAAGCCGGTGAAAATCGATCTGTTCGAGAGAACGGATTCGATCCAGACAGGTGCGGCCCGGATAAAAACAGATGGACTCGGTATGGCCGATGAAATCCACCCGATCCAGTCCCAGAGATTGTTTCATGAAGCGGGCCAGCGGCAGCATCAACAGATTGTCTCCCAAAGCGCCGGGACTGATGATCACTCCGTTTCGTTCCGGACGATCGCAACAACTTTCTTTTCCAAACAGATTACAAACCATCGATTTCCCTATCGGATCCAGCCGCCGCCGGCAATCTGCCGACCGAAATCATTTTCAAGATAGAACACCGCCGCTTGTCCTGGCGTAATCGCTGAGACCGGCTCATCAAAGTCCACTTGCACCTCGTTGGCATCCGTTCCGAGCGGACTGATTTTTCCCGGCGCGCCGGGGTGATTATAGCGGATTTTTATGTTTCCGTGAATCGTCTGCCCGGGCGGATCGATCAACCAGTTTACCCCGACGGCCCGCAGCGATGAGGCCATCACCTCCTCTTTCGAGCCGAGGATTACGGTATTGGTTTGTGGATCAAGGCCGATTACGTAAGCCGGCTGCCCCATGGCAATCCCCAATCCGCGTCTCTGCCCGATCGTAAACCGATGCAGTCCTGTGTGTTCCCCCAGAATCTTACCCGATGAATCGACCACCTTGCCGGACCGCACCAGATCGGGCCGTCGCTCCTCCAGCAGGCCGATATGGTTGTCGTCGGGGATAAAGCAGATTTCCTGCGAGTCGGGTTTTTGCTCGATGTGCAGTCTCATCTCGAACGCCATCGTTCGCGTCTGGTCCTTAGCGTGGGAACCCAGCGGCAATAAAATCTGCTCCAGCCTTTCTCGCGGAATCATACTCAATACATAGGATTGATCCTTCTGGGGATTGGTTGCCTCATATAATCCGGCCGCTCCATTTTCGTATAGAATTCGGGCATAATGTCCGGTTACGATCCGATCTGCCCCACGCTCGCGCGCAAAATCCCACAACAGGCCGAATTTAATATAGCGATTGCAATACACGCATGGATTCGGGGTGCGGCCCGCGGCGTATTCATCGCAAAAATAGCGAATAATCCGTTCGAATTCCCCCCGTAAATCCAGCACATGAAGCTCGATCCCGAGCTGCTCGGCTACCTTTTGCGCATCGGATTGATTGGCCTGGGCCTGATCGTTGGTGATCATGAACAGACCGCTGCAATGATACCCCTGCTGTTGAAGCAGGGCTGCCGCCACGGAACTGTCCACCCCTCCGCTCATCGCGACAAAGACATGCTCCCCCGACGTCATGCTCAGAAATCCTGCGGATATACGATAATACGGTCGTGGATGATCGTTACCAGATCGGCTGCTCCGTCGCCGGTAACGTCGGCGATCAGCAGCTCTCGCGGCTCGACGATGTTTTGAGCAGGAGACTCTTCCTGAAACGACTTTTCCTCAAACATCCGAAACCGCAATCCGGGAACGGGCGTTTTTTCCGTATCGCCGTTTCGGAAGGTCAGGATTTCCAGATGCTTTTTCTTGTACTCGACCATAACCAGATCGGCCACATCGTCCGAGTTGATATCACCGCATGCCAGCCGGGCGTAGGCGCCGTCCCGGATTCGGGTTTCGTAACTGAATTGCTTTTGGATGCGCCATGCCTCCGTGTTATGCCGGCTGTCCGACAGGGGAAGCAGAGCGAATTTATCGGCATCGAAGACAAGCAGCGTCGGCGTCGTGTCGCCCAGCAGCGGGGCCGCCAGCATCTTCAGATGCCCCGTCTGGTTCCATTTTCCGATCTCGATCTGACGATCCAGCGTATACATACTCCCGGGCGCACCCTTGAGAATCTCCAACCGCCCGTCGGACGCATTGAGCAACAGGATCTCCCGCGTCTGATCCCCGTCCAGATCAATCGCCGCCAGCGCCGCCACCTTGTCGTCCGTCCGCGCTGCGTTGAACTGTTCGATAACACTCCAGTGGTTGCCCCCCTCGAAGAGCAGGCTCCGGGCGAAATTATCACGGGCGACCAGGATCGTACCCTCGCCCTCTTTCCCGTCGGGAAGGGGGGCAAACGTGCTCAGGCGGGCGTCCTTGATCAGGCTCATCTGGGCAAAGGCGCTGGGCACCACGGCGAAGGTCGCCCCGGCATTCTGCTGGACCAGCAGGGGAGACTCGAATTTCCGGAAGATCAGGATATCGGCCAGTCCGTTGCGGTCGACGTCGGCAATCCGCACCCCCTCCGGGGCGCTGTTCAGTTCCGTCAACGCGGCGGCGGGCATCGGCACGGGCGTCGCCTGGCCTGCGCCGTAAACGACATGCATAGCGAATTTCCCGTTCTGGTTGACAATACAGACGCAATCGATGGAGCGATTGCCCCCGATATTCCCCAGACACATCCCTACCGGGTCGCCCTCGGTAGAGATCGTCGTCGGAAAGACGAGCCGGTCGTTTTCGTATCGGCTGATCCCCACGGCCTTTTCTTTGACGCTCAGGACGGCCAGTTCGGCCTTGCCGTCGTTGTCCAGGTCCGCCGCATCCAGTGCAGACACGTCGGCATATGTGGGAAACCGCCGCGGCTGGTCCAGCCCGATCCCTTCCATCTGACGATAGAAAAGGATCTCCGCCGCATCCGGATTGCTCACGACCACATCCGAAAGACCGTCGCCGTCGAAATCGGCCGCGATCAGGTCACGGTTGCGGCTGTTGGCCGTCACTTCCAGCGGATAGACCAAAGCCGGCCAGTCCTTGTCGGCGTCGTTTAGACGGGTGAGCTTATAGGTCGACAAACGTCCGCTGGCCTGTTCGACGGTCAAAATCTCATCCCCCGGCAGGCCGTCATAATCGGCCAGTTCCACGGCGGAAGGGGGCTCGATGCGCAGTCGAAGCTGCGGACCGAGCCGCCCGTCGGCCAGTCCGGGCATGATATGCAGGGGGCGTTCCTTATCGTCGGTAATCAGGACCAGGTCCTTTCGTCCGTCCCCGTCCAGATCGCCCAGGCGGACGGCCAGCGTCGCTGCGGTGGTCGCCAGTCGCCGGGGGCTGTCCAGGTCCCCGTCGGCCTTCTGGAGAAACAGGTAGATGCTGTTGCGCCCGGCAAGGACGATGTCCGCTTTTCCGTCGGCATTGATGTCGCCGCAGGCCAGGGCGCCCGGCGTCATGAGCCCGTCATCGACCCGCCGCTTGTCCCGCTCGGAAAACCGCACCACCGCCCCGCTGGTCGGCTCCTGAAACAGGATATACAATCCCTCCGGCTGGCCGTAATAGACCAGGTCCGTCCGCCCGTCGGCGTTGAAATCGCCCGCCGCCAGACTGCCGATCTTGACAGTTGTGAGGATTTCCTGCCGCTCGAAGGCCGCCGACGGGGCCAGGAAATTAACATCGTCCGGTTCCAGAGTTCCTGTGCTTTGCAGTTGCGAATGGACCCGGGCCAGCTCAGACTGGGTGTTGGGTCTTTGCAGGAGCAGATCGATCCTGCTCTTGCGGTTGTTGGCCGCGACGATGTCGGTAAGCCCGTCGCCGTTGAAGTCGGCTATCGTCAGCGAGCGGATGTCCCAGTCCAGCTTGACGATATCGATCTCGCCGAAGCCGAAGTACTCGCTCAGGTCCTCGGTCTGGGCAAGGCCCGCCGGGCCGCCCGGGACAAGAAGGGCCAATAGACCTGAAAAAAACAGAATTTTGAAATTCACGGCGGTCTCCGCAATCCAAAGAATCAAATCCATCCATTCAGTATACCCGCTGACTCGCCCGTATGCAATGCCCCAGCCGGGTAACGGGTGCCATGCCGCCTTAAAAGGTTGGTTTTGTCATTTCCGCGACAGCGGGAATCCAGTCTTTTCCCTGCTCCCTAGCGACTAGCGACCAGCGACTGGAGACTGTATATGTCCATTATGAATTATCATGGACATTCAAAGTCCTCTCCTGTATAATACGCCCAGGAAAGGGACACCCTCTTATTTAAGCCAATATTTGGATAGGTACTCCAGATCGGAAAGATCTACTTTGTTGTCTGAATTAGGATCGGCAGAGCCAATTGTCTCAGGAGTGTTGGCGAGCCAGCGGGAGGCGAGACAGAGCAGGTCCTCCAATCCTATACCATCGGGACATTCGAAATCACCCATGTGTGAAAACTCCAGCGACAATCGGGGATAATCCACTCCATCGGCACACATCCGCCAGGTATCGGTTGTACCGTTTATGCTTTCCCCTGTGAAGTCCCAATCATACACAAGAAATGTCGAGAGGGTCTGCATTTGAGCGGTCGTTCTGCCCATGCCCATTGAAGAAACAAGGATTCCTGATGTCTCTATATCCCAGAAATTTCCCCGGCTCACGAAAGGCAGACTTACGTTATTCCAGCCGCATACTCCTCCGGTTAACTCATCCCCGAGTATGATTACTGTCGAAAAGCACCAGAGGACCTTGCCCTGATTGTTGGAGCCTACTATACCCCCTATATAGGATCCTCCCTCGATTAGGCCTGTCGCATAACAGGAATCGATCGTTCCCCCATTGCTGAATCCCACCAGACCTCCGACATGATCATTTCCTAACAAACGAACATTTTTCACACCCAGATTCCGAATCAGGCCTCCGGGCCCGAGATATCCGAAAAGGCCCAAGTTTGACTGGTCAACAAGGTTTATAGAGGCATTGTTTATGGAATGTCCCTGGCCATTGAAAGAACCGGCGAAAGGTATCCCAATATTGCCCACGGGACGGATAGCGACTCCGTTTAAGTCGATGTCCTCCGTCAGAATGAAATGATAATTCCAGTCTGCCGAAGTATCGCACAATTGGATCCAGTGCTGGGCTATGCTGATCTTGTAAGGATCTGCCTGGGATCCCGAACCACCGTCGTAGGAAGTTGCGCAGGATGCCTCAAGAAATGATAAAATCACACTACATAGTAACAGGATATTCATGTTTTTCACAATAATCACCTCCGATATTCACTTTATTTCACCCGTTTTAGATTAGATTGTACGAAGTGGAGTGGCAGAGGGTCAATTCAGGAAATTCCCTATCAACAGGGCACTGGAAGAAAATGTAGTTTTACCAATTTTCCAATGGTCTACTTCCTAAGACAAAAAGGAAAAGAGCGACAAGGCGCAAGAATCCGGAGTGTCAGACAATAGAGAAAATCATAAAGATATATTAGAAACACACGGGGGAGTAATTTTATGGGGAGGAAAGGATAATGAAAATAAAACAAAGCTTCTGGAGATCACGATATCTGTTGGTGAAGGCACTTTGTGTGTTATGGATGGGTTTTATGTGCCCTCAGTCTCCGAAACTGGAGAGGAATTGACAGCCGTGGGAGCGATCACCCTGTCCGGCGTGGAGATTGACGTCGATGGACTGACTAAGGGATGACGAGACCCAAAATCAGTATTTTCCCTATTTCTCTCCTCTGGCGTTCCATGGATAGTGTATCCAATGACTTAGGGTAAATAGAGATGGGAAAACAGGTTTTAAGGAGAGCCATGATGGCGGACTTGAGCGGACATATTCAAAAAGCGGATTGGAAGACGGAAAAGCATGTTCCGGTGATCGAATGTCCCGACCAGGTCAAGGCCGATGAGATCTTCCAGGTCAAGGTGACGCTGGGCAAGGAAGTGGCCCACCCGAACACGACCGAACACCACATCCGCTGGATCAGCCTGTATTACCACGATCAGGGGGGTAAATTCGCCCATCACGTGGTGCATGCGGATTTCGCGGCCCACGGGGAATCGGCCGATGGCCCCAACAAGGGCCCCGTGTACACGCATCACGAAGCCGTAGCGAGCCTTAAAATCGCCCGCTCCGGCGTTCTGCATGCCCTGGCCTATTGCAACATTCACGGCCTGTGGGAGTCCAGCAAAGAGATTACGATAAAATAAGAAGGGTAAAACGATAGATACGAAATAGACGGCAGGCGAAACAGGGGGATCGCCTGTGTTTTCCGGAGAGAGAAAAAAG
>JAFGGE010000136.1 GCA_016930745.1 Sedimentisphaerales bacterium | reverse complement strand
GGAACGGTATACGGTTATGATTTGCGCCGAATGGACCTGGACTATGGACTGCTCCGCAAACTCACCGACCAATGGCGTAAAATTAATGCCTGTTATTACGGAGATTTTTACCCTGTTCTGCCGTATAGTCTGAACGAGGACAATTGGATCGCCTGGCAGTTCCACCATCCCGACCGTAATGAAGGTTTTGTTCAAGCCTTTCGACGACAAAACAGCAGCGAGACAGCCAGAACACTGCGTCTGAGCGGTTTGAATCCTGATTTACGGTATACAGTAACCGACTTTGACAAAGAAAAATCGAGCGTAATCGACGGTCGCACATTGCTTGAAAAGGGCTTATCCGTAGATATCCCCGCCAAACCCGGCGCTGTGGTCATCCTTTATTCCCCGGCACCTTCGGACTAGATTGTGATTCGAGGAGACGCTTGAGAACGGGCGCCAAAACATCGGCGTGTCTTGCCATACCCAGATCATTCGGGTGACAGCCATCAACGGTGCCATCACTGTCTTTACCCAGTAATTCGTCGCCGGTAACGGAATGGATGTTCTCTTCCCCCTGCTTGGCGAGCCGGACGATTCCCAAACGCTGCGCCCGGCTTGCCGCCGTGGGAAATGGCCCTTTGAAATGGGACTGCTCGATGAACACTATCGATGTTTGCGGATGCGCTTTTCGAAGTGTCTGCGCGAAAGCTGTCACCCGCTCTGCGATGAGTTCGGCGTCCGAGCCGCTTAGATTCCACAAGCAATCAATGACAAACATCGAGGCATCGATTTCGGCAAGAAAATCGGCCATGGCGGGCTCCATCTTACCCGAACCGGAGAAGCCGAGGTTAATCACCTCTCGGTCGAGGCGACGCTGGAGAATCGCCGTGAAGGCCATACCCGGACGAGAAGCACAAGCGCCCTGGGCTATAGACGTACCATAATACACGATTGGCTTGGCCCGGGATTCTTGTTTTTGCACAAAGCTTTTCCCATCGGAAATTCCTATTTCCAATGCTTCGATACCGTTATATAGAGGCAGGTAGATCCTATACATCCGCATTGATGAAGACGGATTGGGCAAGGTGATCGAGAATGTATTTTCCTTGGCGACGGGGCGTGCATTCCACACATAGGACCAGAAACCCTTTTCGTCTCTGCCATATACATCAATGCCATTTACTCCCGTGGCGGGCATATGCGGCATGGCCAATTCGGCACTGGTCAGCGACCAGCGCAATCCGATCCAATCGGAATCTGTTTCGAACTCAATAAAAAGGCCGGCGCTGTGCGCGGAAAGGGCCCAAACCGAAGCAGGAACCTTTCCCTCGGCACAGTCGGGAAGACGGCGATACACCCCAATCCCCCGATCCCATCCCTTTCCGCCGACAATCAGATCAGCAGCGTTTTTCCAGATCGCATCGGCAAAAAGCAAAGAATGGAAAACACAGAAACACAGAAATGCAAGAATATGATTTTTCCTCATCGTGACGGCCCTTTGACTATTCCATCCAAATCCATTGTCCATTTCCATGCCTTGGGTACATGTCTTTCCTTTAGGATAGCCGCGGATGTAAAAAAATGCAACCTGACTAAAAATAGCATTCGAAATGTACACTTATAAAGGAACAAAATGGAGTCTTCCGTTCATGAGGATGGTCTGTTATTTCCTCAAAAAATCCACTTGCAAAAGACAACCGATAAAGCGAAAATAAACCGTATGAAAAAGCTCAGCCGCAGAAAGTTCTTGAAACGTTCCGGGGCTGTTGTCTCCGGCACGATATGGGCAAGCTCCAAGGCTATGAAGGGGGCAGTCGGCGCCGATGACAAAATTCGGATCGGCATGATCGGTCCGGGAGGACACGGTTTTGGCCTGTTACAATCCTTTGCCGCACAGAAGGATGTTGAGGTTATCTATGTATGCGATCCGGACGCCAATCATGCGAATCGAGCGGCCAAGTTCGTTGAGGAGTCAACCGGCAAGACTCCCAAGGCAGCCAAGGATCTGCGGCACGTGCTGGATGACAAGAGCGTGGATGCCGTTGTCATCGCCACGCCCGATCACTGGCACGCCCCGGCCACCATCCTGGCCTGCGAGGCGGGCAAGCACGTCTATGTGGAAAAGCCCTGTTCGCACAATATCCGGGAGGGCCGATTGACGGTCGAGGCGGCCCGTCGGCACCAGCGTGTGGTACAGGTGGGTACACAGAGCCGCAGCGCTAATTATGTGATACAAGCCATGCAATTGCTGCGCGAAGGCGCTGTCGGAGAGGTTCTCGTCGCCAAGGCGTGGAACAGCCAGTTGCGCCGGAACATCGGCAAGGTCAAACCCGTCGATCCGCCGGCGCATCTGGATTATAACCTGTGGGTGGGCCCGGCTCCGATGGTTCCGTACCAGAGCAACCTGTTGCATTCGAGTTGGCGATGGTTTACCGGTTTTGGCACAGGCGACATCGGCAACGATGGGGTACACGATATTGACATTGCCCGCTGGGGCCTGGGTGTGGAAACCCACCCCAACCGGGTCGCCGCCATGGGCGGAAAGTACTTTTTCGACGATGATCAACAATTCCCGGACACGCAGTATGTCGCGTATGAATATGAAATGTCCGGCGGACGTAAAAAGCAACTGATCTATGAACAGCGTATCTGGTCCCCCTATGTTCAGGAAGGATATGAGAACGGAAACGCCTTCTACGGCACCCAGGGCATGCTGATTCTGGGAAAACACGAAGGCTGGCAGTTGTATGGGCCCCGGAACGAACTCCGCGACCAGAGGAAAAGCCGTCTCGACAGCACGATGCATCACCGTAATTTTTTGGATGCCATCAAAGCAGGCCGACCTCTCCATGCCGATATCGAGGCCGGTCACCTCTCGGCGACCCTGGCTCATCTGGGCAATATCGCCACCCGTGTCGGACGTATTCTTCATTTCGATCCACAGACCGAATCTGTAGTGGACGATGAAGAAGCCGGCCAGCTCGTTCGTCGCCGGTATCGAGCCGGCCATTGGGCCATACCCAAGGGAGTATGATTCCGCATAGATCCATAAGACGACGCGATTTCATGGCAGGCGCTGCCGCAGGCACGGCAGCTCTTTCGGTCATTCCCTCATTCATCAGGGGTTCCGGTCCGGCCAGATATCGCGTCGCGGTTCTCGGCCACACCGGTCGGGGAGATTACGGGCACGGCCTTGACATCGTATGGAATGACATCGAACAGGCGGAAGTGGTGGCCGTGGCCGATCCCAATCCCGAAGGACTCGCCGCCGCCACACGACGGCTTTCAATCTCCAAAGGGTATGCCGATTATCGCCGGATGCTGGAACAAGAGCGGCCTCACATCGTGAGTGTCGCCCCGCGCTGGCTGGACAGCCACCGGGATATGGTGCTGGCCTGTGCCGAAGCGGGTTGCCATGTCTTTTTGGAAAAACCCCTGTGTCAGAGTCTTGACCAGGCGGATGAAATGGCGGCGGCTTTGGAAAAGCGGAATTTGAAGCTGGCCATCGCCCATCAGACACGCTATAGCCCCGCATTGGCCCACGCACGAAAGGCGATTCAGGAAGGATTGCTGGGAGATATCCTGGAACTGCGCGGCCGCGGCAAAGAGGACCATCGAGGCGGAGGGGAGGACCTGATGGTTCTCGGAACCCATATTATGGACCTGATGCGCTTTTTCGCAGGCGATCCGCAATGGTGTTTCGCACAGGTTCGAAGCGAAGGGCGTCCGGTTACACCGGGCGATGTACGAGATGGGGCCGAGGGGATTGGTCCTCTGGCCGGAGATGAGATCCATGCGATGTACGGTTTTAACGGCAAGACAGTGGGGTATTTCTCCACCCATCGAACCCGCCACGGAGCTTCGCAGCGGTACGGCCTTCAGATTTACGGCAGCAAAGGAATCCTCACGACCACCACCGGCGCCGTGCCGGAGGTCTGGTTTACGGAAGATCCCGCCTGGCAGCCGGGGCGCAGCAAAAGCCCCTGGAAACGAATATCCAGCGAGGGGATCGACCGTCCGGAGCCTCTCCGCGATCCGCAACAGAGGTATGGCAATCGATGTATTGCCTTGGACCTGATCGGCGCCATTGCATCGAACAGCCAGCCGAAAGGGAATGTATACGACGGCCGCGCCGCTCTGGAGATGATCCTGGGAATATACCAGTCGCATCGATGGAAAGCACCGGTTCCATACCCCCTTGTCAATCGCAAGCATCCGCTGAGCTCGTGGTCTTCGAACAATTCAAACGAATCCCAGTAGATCCGAAACGTAACAATAACGTATTGTTCACCACGTACCCCAGAAACCTTTTGACAATGCCTCTGTTGCCCTTTATGGTGGCGTCATACGTAATGTATTCGCGATTCGACTCAGGGAAAGAATCCATGGGACGACTTTTAATTGTATCCAATCGACTGCCGATTACGGTTTCCAAACGGTCGGGCATCCTGTATTATGAGCATAGTGTCGGCGGCCTGGCCACAGGGATGGCGTGCCTGAAACACGACAACCAGGTCTGGATCGGATGGTCCGGACTGGCGTCCGAAAAAATCCATGCAAAGGATGACCGGAACATCCGGACACAGTTAGAAAAGCAGGGATGTGCCCCAGTGGGGCTTAGCTCGGCGGACATACGGGATTATTATTACGGCTTCTGCAATAAGACAATATGGCCTTTATTCCATTATTTTCCGTATTATTGTATTTATGAATCCAAGCTCTGGCAGCGCTATGAACGAGTCAATGCGCGCTTTTGCGAGGCGGTTCTGGATATCGCCGAACCGGAGGATCGAATCTGGATCCATGATTACCAGCTCATGCTTCTTCCGCAGATGCTTCGCGAACACCTGCCGGAGGTTGCCATCGGTTTTTTCCTGCATATTCCATTTCCTTCGTTCGAATTGCTTCGTCTTCTCCCCTGGCGAACGGAGATCCTCCGAGGTCTGCTGGGAGCCGATTTGATCGGCTTTCACGAATATGATTATGTTCGGCACTTCCTCAGCAGCGTTCATCGCATTTGCGGCGTCGAACATGCGCTGGGCACGCTCACCGTGGATAATCGCCTGGTGCGCGTCGATGCGTTTCCTATGGGAATCGATTTTGAAAAATATGCACACGCCAGGCAGAATTCGACCGTTCAATCCAGGATTGACTCTCTCACGCGTAAGATGGGGAGTCGAAAAATCATTGTCTCCATCGACAGACTGGACTATACCAAAGGGATCCTGCACCGTCTGGAGGCTTTTGACTGGTTTCTGACGTGTTATCCAAACTATCGCCAAAAGGTGTGCCTGGTTCTTGTCGCGGTTCCTTCCCGCACCCGCGTGGAAAGCTATGCCGACCTGCGTCGGCAGATCGAACATCTGGTCGGCCGCATTAACGGCACTTACGGAACCATCGACTGGATGCCCATTTCCTATATGTACCGTTCGCTGCCGTTTGAGGAGTTGGTGGCGTTATATACGGTGGCCGATGTGGCTCTGATCACGCCGTTGCGGGACGGGATGAATCTGGTAGCCAAGGAATATATTGCCGCCAAAGTCGATTCGGACAGCCGCGGCGTCCTGATCCTGAGCGAAATGGCCGGGGCCGCCTGTGAGTTATCCGAGGCCCTGGTGGTCAATCCTCATGATAAAGAACGTATCGTCGAAGCGATCGTTCAGGCCCTGGAAATGGATCCCCGGGAGCAATCCCATCGCAACCGGCAGATGCAGCAGCGATTAAGCCGTTATACCGTCCAGCGGTGGGCCCATGACTTCATGGAAAGCTTTGAGCAAATCAAAGCCCAGCAGAAGAAGCTGGCATCCCGAAAGATCAACCGGTCGATTCGGAAACAGCTCGTGGAATCCTATCGGCAGGCCCGGCGGCGTTTGTTGCTTTTGGATTATGACGGGACCCTCCAGGAATTTGTTTCCCATCCCGAGCGCGCCAAACCCGATGCCGAACTCCTCGCGATCCTTACCAGGCTTTGCAAAGACCGGAAAAATGAAGTGGTGATTATCAGCGGGCGCGACAAAGACACCCTGACCGAATGGCTTGGGGATCTGGATCTCAGTCTTGTAGCCGAACATGGCAACTGGATACGAAAACAAGGCGCACAGTGGCGGTGCGTGGAAAGTATGGTGGTTGATTGGAAAACGATTGTCCGTCCGATTATGGAATTGTATATGGACCGCACGCCAGGTTCGTTTATCGAGGAAAAGGATTTTTCACTGGTTTGGCATTGCCGGCGCAGCGAACCGGATCTGGCTCGGCTGCGAACCTATGAGCTTCGGGATGCGGTGGTGCATTTAACAGAAAATATGAATCTGGGCGTTTTTGAAGGCAGCAAAATCCTGGAAGTCAAGAGCATAACCTCCAACAAAGGCACCGCAGCGGAACAATGGATCCGTCAGGAGCATTGGGATTTGATCCTGGCGGCCGGGGATGATTACACCGACGAGGACATCTTTGCGGTGTTGCCCGAAACGGCATTTTCGATCAAGATCGGCCAGGGCGGCAGCCGTGCCCGATACAATGCCGACACGGTTACTGTGATGCGGTCGATCCTTCGCATCCTGACCGGAACGGTATCCGAAACGGATGTTTCGGATCATGGATAAAATGATATGGACAGACCAACGGTGATCAGCGGACAGAACATGGATTACGGCGTGATCGGAAACGGCCGCAGCGGGGCTTTGATCGGTCGAACCGGAAGCATCGATTTCTGCTGCCTGCCGGATTTCGATTCGGATTCGGTGTTTGCGGCCCTGCTGGACCCGGCCAGGGGGGGACGTTTCGCCGTCGAACCGATCGGGAATTATTCCAGCAAGCAGGAATATCTGCGGCGCACCAATATCCTGACGACCACATTTTTCGATGGGCAGAACGTTTTTGAACTGATCGATTTCATGCCCCGCTATAAAACCGAGGCCAACGGGTACCATTATCCTTCGGATATTATTCGATATGTGCGGGTTCTGTCGGGGCGGCCGATGGTGCGAATCATGTATGAGCCCCGTCCGAACTGGGCGCAGAATGCCGTACGTTCGGAAATGGGTCCGGGCTTTCTTAAGCGATGCACCTCGGAGGGTAAGTACGAATCCGTATATCTCTATTCCGATCTCCCGCTGGAGGAAATCGATCTGGGACAGCCAATTGTACTTACCGACGAACATTTCCTTTTATTAAGTTACAACCAGAAAATTCGCACGCCGGATGTCGATTTTGTTCGCCTGGAATTTGAACGGACCAAAGTGTACTGGATGGGATGGTTGACCAAAACCAGCGTCTTTTCCAATTATCAGCCTGCGGTGGATCGAAGCGCTCTGATTTTAAAACTATTGGCGTTCCAGAAGACCGGCGCGATCCTGGCGGCAGTGACCACCTCCCTGCCCGAAGCCATCGGGGAGGTGCGCAATTGGGATTACCGCTACTGCTGGCTTCGCGACGCGTCTATGACGATCAGTGTGCTGACCCGCCTGGGACATTACAACGTCGCCAAACGGTTCCTGCAGTTCATTCTGGATATCGTTCCGTTCAAGGACGATAAGATTCAGATCATGTACGGAATTCGGGGACAACGAAATCTGGAGGAAAAGAAGCTGGACTGGCTCAGCGGATATGAAGGCTCCCGCCCTGTGCGCGTGGGCAACGCCGCCTACAAACAAAAACAGAACGACATCTATGGCGTTCTTATGGACGCCATCTATCAATCGCTGAGCCTGTTTCGCCAATCCCTGGACAATCAGGAGGACCTCTGGACCATCGTGCGGACGCTGACCCGTCACGTTCGAAACAACTGGAAAAAACTGGATTCGGGGATCTGGGAATTTCGTTCCGAACGAAAACATTTTACCTTCTCCAAGATTCTCTGCTGGGTCGCGATGGATCGTGCGGTTAAAATCGCCCAGATCTTCGGAAAACAGTCCGACGCGGTCAGTTACGCCCAACTTCGGGATCGTATCAAGACGAATATCTATAAGTATGGAATTCATGGTGAATTGCGCGCCCTGACCCAGTTTTATGGCGGCAGCAGCCTGGACGCGGCCAATCTGCTGGCCGATCACTACGGCTTTATGGCTCCACAGGATCCGATCTATGTCAATACCGTGCGGGAGACCTATAAACGCCTCTGTGTCAACGGCCTCATGTATCGCTATCGGGACGCCGATGACTTCGGTCAGCCGCATTCGGCATTTACCGTGTGCACATTCTGGATGATTCGCAGTCTCTATCGCATCGGGGAAAAGGATCTGGCCTGCAAACTCTTTGACGAGCTGCTCGAAAGCGGCAATCATCTGGGCCTGTTCAGTGAAGACATGGACTTCAAGACGCGGCGGCTGCTGGGCAATTTTCCCCAGGGATATTGCCACCTGGCCCTGATCGACACGGCCATGACCCTGTCCGATCAAAGCAAATGGCATACCCTGGCCGAGTCCTACCGGCCGGATTAATCGGAGGCCAGGCCAATACAATTCGCTTCCGTCAACATCATAAATTCAACGCCATGTAAAATTTACGAACGTATCAGAAATTCGCATCTCCCTGGGTCTATCTGAGAGTCAAAGGAGTTGAAATGGAACGGATATTATGGTAAGACTGTGTTTGTCGCACAACGAACGATCTTTCATGAGGCGAAATGAGATATCACAATCGTAAAGAAATCATGTTCCGGATAGATTTTGGGGGGTGACTTGTTATGTTCATGCAAATCAACATTGGGGAAACAACAGAATCATTATTGTGGCCTGGGGGAATGGTAGCGATTGCGGTAGCGATAGCGCTGGCCATTCATTTTTTCATATTCTTTGTTTTGAAGCGTGTGGCCAAAGAGACGGACACTCCGCTGGACGAGTCGCTGGTGAAGCACTTTTTTTCGCCGGCGCGATGCATGACTGTTCTGATCGCGTTGCGCGTAGTGATGCCCCTGCTATCTCTTTCCGAGGAGGTTTTGACCGCATGCAAGCAGGTGTTCAGCCTGGCCCTGATCATGACGGTGTCCTGGCTTCTGATCAAGAGCGTGTATGTGCTGGACGATTATGTGCGCTTTCGGTACGATATACGCGCCAAGGACAATCTGCGGGCTCGGCGGATTCAGACACAGCTCGGAGTGCTCAAGAGACTGGTCATTATCACCGTCAGTATTATCGCCCTGGGCACAATGCTGATGACGTTCGAACGGGTTCGACAGCTTGGGACATCGCTGCTGGCTTCGGCGGGAATCGCCGGCCTGATCCTCGGTTTTGCCGCGCAGAAGACGCTGGCGACGTTTGTCGCGGGCCTGCAGATCGCCTTTACCCAGCCGATTCGGTACGACGATGTGGTGATTGTGGAGGGAGAATGGGGACGGATCGAGGAAATCACACTCACCTATGTGGTGATCCGAATCTGGGACCAGAGGCGGCTGGTGGTGCCGATCACCTATTTCATTGAAAAGCCGTTTCAGAACTGGACGCGGACCAGCGCCGAAATGCTGGGGACTGTCTTTCTGTATGTGGATCACACCGTTCCGGTCGATGCGATTCGCCAGCGACTACGGGAGATCGTGGAGGGCTCGGAATGGTGGGACGGCCGGGTTTGCGGAGTACAGGTGACCAACGCAACGGAGAAGTGTATCGAAGTGCGGGCGCTGATCAGCGCCGCCGATAGTTCGGGGGCATGGGATCTGCGCTGCATGGTGCGCGAGAAGCTGATCGAGTTTCTGCAACAAAACTATCCCGGTTCGCTGCCTCGCATTCGCACCGAGTATGAATCATCCAATCCCCCATGCCCCATGCCCCCGCAGAACGGATATACTCCAGAGGATTTTCCTCCGCCGCCGGGATGATCACGATTCATGGGCAGGGAACCGGGCCAACCTTCCATGGGATTAGTATTGTACCGTTCCTGCACCTGAATTGTCGACGTGCGGGGTCGGAAGATACAATTAAAGATGATTAAGACCCGTAATTAATTGCAGGAAAAGCGCCCGCCCAGGGGCAGGATTTGATACGGTTTTTCCTCAGAGCCGTTCCCCGCCGATGATCCTGATTTTACGTTGAGATGTATAGATTTCTAAAAATTTTGTTTGCACAACGTCCACATCTCTTTCATACTATCCGCTGTTTTGCTCCGGGAAAACAGGGAAAAGCATATCGGGATACCGAGAAGCGGATAAAGAAGGTATCAGAATGCACGGTATTGTCCCGGAGAAAAAAATTGGGATCGTCAACGCAAAAAAATGAACCATAGGGAACATTCGTAATGTACCTGCGATTGACAAGGCCCCAATTTTTGATAAAGTGGCAGGTCGTAGTGTAGAGGTCTGGCTCGGTGGAATCCGATATTGAACGGATCGTTTCTTCTAATTTATTTTCATTGCAAGGAGTGCATAGTATGGCAAAGAAAACTGTTAAGCCGATGACCAAGGGTGAGATCGTATCGGGAATTTCTGATACGACAGGATTGACAAAAAAAGATGTCAATGCCGTATTGGATGCCATGTCCGCTCAGATCAAAAAGAGTCTGGGGAAAAATGGTCCTGGCGCCTATGCCGTTCCCGGATTGATGAAGATCATGGTCATACGAAAACCCGCCACCAAGGCTCGTAAGGGCATTAATCCCTTCACGGGGGAAGAGACGGTCTTCAAGGCCAAACCGGCGAGGAACGTGGTGAAAATCCGACCTCTCAAAAACCTGAAAGATATGGTCTGAGCCGCGTCCAATAGGGGCACATGATCCAGGCCCATATATCCGTTATGTGGGCCTGATTTTTTTCTACCGACGACTTTTATTTCGCTTCTCAAGACGGGCATGGGCGTTTTTTTTGCCTATGCGACGCAGTGCGGCCAGAACCGGCAACTGTTTTCGGCGAGGTCGGCTGATCCCGTTTTCCCAGTTGTAAATCGTCTGAGCGCCCACGCCGACAAGTTTTCCGTAATCGGCGGCGCTGAGGCCCAATCGTTTCCGCTGGGAACGCAATCCTTTCGCCGTAAATCGCACGCCCTTCTCCGCGGTTTCGGCGGCTTTGGATGGGGCTTCTCGGTGTATCTGCTTCTCCAGCATCGAGATCCTGCCCTGCAGATTCGAGAGCCGGCGTTTCAGTTCGGCGATATCGCGCCTGTATTGGGAGCTGGACTTCTTGAAAGAAAGTGTTGCAATTCGGATATCCCTGCGAGCGATCCGCGATATCTCGCTTTTTAACACGCTGGCTATATTGGACATTTCTTCTTCTCCTGATGTCTACCCGCTATATTCCTTACAATAACTGTCGTGACAAAATTTCCGCAGCGCATTATACTCGAATGCATGAAAGAGTTAAAGATAATAGAATCCGGAAAGTAAGGGGCCCGACGGAAAGGCAGGAATGGAAGAAGTAGATATTGGATGTGCATAGAATAAATGAAACGTTCGTTGTTCACATGTGGAAAGAGGAACAATCCGATGACCATACAAAGATTCGCGCTATTGGGTTTTCTCATCGTTTTCCCCTTCGTGGCTTCCGGTAAAAACCGTACGTCTACTGCGGCGGAAGTATTGGCCTGTTTGAAAAGCATGGGAAACGGATCCTATCTTTTCGGGCAAATGGCCACATGGGTGCACAATGAAAATCCCGACATGGATCATCCTACCAATTGGCTCAGGAAAGTATATGACCACACGGGTAAAATGCCCCGGTATGGATGTATCACCTATGATTTTCACGACAACCCATTTCCCGATGCAAAGTGGAATGAAGGGGTTAAGAAAATGTGGGATCGGGGTTTGATCGTCGGGGTCTTTACATTTTATGCCAATCCTTCCGGAAAATCATGGAATGACCCTGTAGATATCGATCCCATTTTCGCTCTTGACGATACCCCAACGAAACGCAACTTCTACCATCAGATGGATCGCATGGCGGCCAATCTGAAGTGGTTGAAGGATCAGGGAATTCCCGTTGTATATACCCCGTTTGTCGAAAGCGACGACAGGAATAAGTGGCATGCCAAGGAAGGAAGCGAAAACATTATAAAGCTCTACCGCCTGGTGCATGATTATTTTACGAAGGCCAAGGGTCTTGACAATATCCTCTGGGCCTATCATACAACGTCCAATCACGGCGCTCTGGAAAAATACTATCCGGGCGACGCCTATGTGGACATTCTGGGCAAATCGGCCTATGGGACCGGTCTGGACTTTTCCGAATACCGTTGGGCCGTGGAAAAGAAGACACAAGCAGGAAAGGTGATCTGGTGGTCGGAGCTGGGAATCCGTGGCTCCTCCGATCCGCCGAGAGACTGCATGGATGTGGTCAGGAAACTGGAAAACAGTTATCCCGAACTGGCCGGATTCGTCTTTTGGAGCGATGCCGGATATTATAATGTTCTTGGCAATAAAAATGGGGCAGAGCTTATGGCCAGTCCCAAAATCATTGCCCTGAAATAACGCGTTTCTTGATAGGATTGTCAGAACAAGGAGCCCTACAATGATTACGGAGATCACCGTCCAACAGCTTCATCCAGAACCGTTTATCCATGACAAGATCCGGGAGATCAAAGATGCGGTTGGAGAGGGAACGGCCATCAACGCGCTTTCCGGCGGCGTCGACTCGTCTGCGGTTACCCTGCTGGGACATCGCGCCCTGGGCCGACAGCTTAAAACGATCTTCGTGGACAATGGTCTCATGCGGGAGGGAGAACCCGAACGGGTGGCCGCCCTGTTCGGCACGCTTGGAGTACCCGTGGAAATCGTGGATGCCCGCGAGGAATTCTTTACGGCTCTCAAGGGGATCACGGAGCCGGAAGCCAAACGGGAGGCGATTACTCAAACTTTTTATCGGGACGTGTTTGGCAGGATCGTGCGAACCAGTAAAGCCAGGTGTCTGCTGCAAGGAACGATTTTGACCGATGTGGATGAGACGGTCGCCGGAATTAAGCGACAGCACAATGTCTTCGAGCAGCTTGGGATTGATCCACAGAAGGCCTTCGGTTACCGCATTCTGGAGCCGCTGATTCAGCTTCGCAAGGACGGCGTCAGGCGAGTAGGCGAGGCGCTCGGTCTGCCTGCCGAACTGTTTGAGCGCATTCCCTTTCCGGGACCGGCTCTGTCGGCGCGCGTCATTGGCGAGGTTACGCCGGAACGCATTGAGACCGTTCGAAAGGCAACGGTCGTAGTCGAACGAATTCTGCGGAGCACAAAAGCGTTTCAATATATGGCGATCCTTCACGAGGATCGTGTAACCGGCATGCGTGACGGCCGGCGTGATTTCGGGCAGCAGATCGAGGTACGCTGCTGGGATAGCGTAGATGCCCGGACCGCTTCACCAACACGATTGCCCTTTGACACCCTGGAGGAACTCGCCGCCGGAATCATCCGGGAAGTCCCTGGAGTCGTCAGCGTTACTTACAATATAGCCTCAAAACCGCCTTCCACGATTGAGGCGATCTGAGTAATCCATCATCCACAGTGTCTTTACGCTTCAAATAGGATACTATGAATAACAGGCCAGACACACTAACTATCGTAAACAAAAGGGGCATTGAATTCAAAAATCGAGGAGAAACGTTTATGGCCGGTAAGGTTAGCCCATTCATATGGTTTACAGTATCGCTGTGGATTCAGTTCAGCCCCATCGTCTCGGCTGACACTCCAAATCCCCAATATAGGTGGAAACCCAACACATTCCTCATCACCTTCTGGTGTCCGCCCCCCGCCACGGAGGAGACGCTCGCCCAGGTC
>JAFGGE010000135.1 GCA_016930745.1 Sedimentisphaerales bacterium | reverse complement strand
CTAAACCGGATGGATTTGCCGCCGGATGTTCCGATTACCCTGCAGGGGGGAGAACCATTTTTATACAAGGGAATCTGGCCAATCCTTGAGAATATTCATCACAAGGTCGATATCCTGACGGCCCTTCCTCCCTATCTCACCAAAGAGCATTTTCGGCGTCTCCGCTCCTTGGAGTGGAACCGGCGGCAGGCGCCGTATCCCTTGATTCGCGTAAGTTATCATCATGGCCAGCATGACTACAGGAAGCTGATTGAACGAATCGCCGATCTGCAGGACATCCTGAGCATCGGCCTGTTTTATCTGGATTATCCGGCTACGGAGCCGCAAACGATCGAGCAAATCCGGGTGTTCGCGGGACGGTACGGAGTCGAGGTGCGAAGCAAGGAGTTTCTGGGCTGGTGGCAGGGACGGCAGTACGGAACAATTCTTTACGATCGCGCCTGTGCGGGGACTCCGGCGCAGATTCCGGTCCTTTGCCGCAATACCGTCGTGCCGATCGCTCCGGACGGGACGATTTTCCGTTGTCATTCGGATTTGTATTTCCGCCGTACGCAACGATCCATAGGTCATATTCTGGATGCGCATGTCGATTTGCCGATGGAACATTCGGTATGCCATCACTTCGGACTGTGCAGCGAGTGCGATGTAAAGGTCAAGACCAATCGCTATCAAATCTACGGATATACTTCAGCGGATATCCGGTTCATCGAGCAGGGGACGGCATGTGAACTCGAAAAAGCAAAAAGTTCTGATCATTAAAGTCGGCTACTCCGAAACGCTGGATCCGGAGATCAGCAACATCACCAGCTATGGCGATGTAATGCGGACGACCGTCCTGTTGCATCTGTATCAAAACGATCATGTAACCTGGCTGGTGGATGAAAAGGCCTATCCGATTCTTAAGAACAATCCATATATCGACCGCATCCTGATTTATGATCTGACTTCGGTGCTGCAGTTACAGGCGGAGCATTTCGACACGGTGATCAATCTGGAAAAGGTCCCGGGGCTGTGTGCCCTGGCCGACCAGGTGACGGCGTGGCGACGGTATGGATTTCGTTTCGATGTGAAAACCGGGCAGGCCGAAGCCTATGACGGCACAGAGAGGACGCTGTCTATCTGCACCAATGAGACGCACAAAAAAAGTCAAAAACGATTCTGGCAGGAATATCTCTACGAGATGGTAGGCGCCGTCTGGCAGGGAGAGGAATATATTCTGGGCTATGAGCCGGCCGAGGGCGAAAAATACGATGTCGGATTCAATTACAAGGTAGGAAATAAATGGCCCTCCAAAGCCTGGTCCATGGAAAACTGGCGCCGTCTGGAAGACAGACTCACGCCGGACTATACCGTCTCCTGGCAGGAAGGTCTCGATAACATGGAGAAATATTTCGAATGGATCAACCGTTGCCGGGTGCTGGTGACCAACGACAGCTTCGGTTTGCACCTGGCCTTGGCGGTTAACAAGAGGGTTGTCGCGCTGTTTTCTTCCACGCACTGGAAGGAAACCTGTTTTTATGGCCTGGGCCGGGCCCTGATGAAGATCGATTGTGGTTGTCCCTATCAGCCCTGTCATGTGCCGCAATGCCGACTGGGGGATAAGAAATGCGATGTGGATGTGGACGAAGTGTATGCGGAGGTCTGTGCACAACTGCAGGCGGATTCGCAAATGCCTCCTCGCAGAAAGATTTCGGAAATCAACGAATTTCGTCGGTACGTGATCCGGTCCCGCGTCGGGATCAGGACGCCGGTGCAAATAGGATAAACCGTCAATAGATGAATGGATAAGTACAGGATCGATTCACATAAGCTGGGTTTCCATGTCGGCCGCGTAAACGACTGGCTGGAGGGGCGGACTGTCTATCCGATTTACATGGAAATCAGCCCCTCCGGCGCCTGTAACCATCGTTGTACCTACTGCGCTCTGGACTTCATGGAATATCAGAAACGGTTTCTGGATGTGGATCACCTTAGAGACTGTCTTTCCGAAGTAGGCATGCTTGGCATAAAAAGTATTATGTATGCCGGAGAGGGCGAGCCCCTGCTGCATCCGCAAATGGCAACCCTCGTGCAAGACACGTGCAGCAGCGGAATTCATGCGGCACTAACGACCAACGGAGTGCTGATGCAGGAACAAATCACCGAAACCATTCTCCCCGTAACAGAATGGATCAAGGTGAGCATCAATGCCGGAACAGCCTCCACCTATGCGAGGATTCATCGCTGCCGGGAACAGGATTTTAATATGGCGATCGCCAATCTGTCGAGAGCGGCAAAGATCCGGGGCGACCATGGATACAAGTGCACGCTGGGAATGCAGATGGTCCTGCTGCCCGAAAACCGGGAGGAAGTGACGTTGCTGGCCGGCATTGCGCGCGATATAGGGATGGATTATATGGTGGTCAAGCCTTATTCGCAGCATCCGCAGAGCAGGACCGATCAGTATCGTTCGGTACATTATGGAAACTGTCAAAGTCTCATGGAACAGCTTGAAAGATTCAATACAGAGCAGTTTCAGGTCATTTTCCGTGCGCATACCATGGCCAAGTGGGAGGAAAAAGAAAAACCATATCACCGTTGTCTGGCCTTGCCGTTCTGGTCCTATCTCGACGCCGGGGGCAATGTCTGGGGATGCAGCATGTTTTTGGGAGATGAACGTTTTTTGTATGGGAACATCTATGAAGAATCTTTCGAAGAGATTTGGAACGGTTCCCGGCGGGCTGAGTCGCTGCAATGGGTGCAGCAGTGCCTTGATCCGCAAACCTGTCGCGTAAATTGCCGGATGGATGAGATCAACCGATATCTGTGGAGTCTGAAGCATCCCCCGGCCCATGTGAATTTTATTTGAGTTTGAAAAATAATGAGTGTTTTGTGCGAATTTTCGACAAGGCGGTTAGCCGACACCGCCCGGGCGATTCGCCGACGAGTCATCGATGTCGCCTGCGCATCCCGGTGTCCCCATGTCGGATGCGCCTTGTCCTGTGTGGACATCCTGACGGCATTGTATTTCGATGTCTTACGGCTGGAGCCCTGGGAGCAGCGGGATATCGCGATTCTGAGCAAAGGCCATGCCTCTCTTGCCTTGTGCTGTACATTGGCCGAGCGGGAGATTCTCAGTGAGGAAATGCTGGCCGGGTATTTTCGTGACAAAGGGACCTTGCCGGCCCATTTGGATCGGTTTTCTGCGCGCGGGATTGAAGTGTCTACCGGAGCCCTGGGGCATGGTTTCAACATCGGACTGGGGATGGCCTTCGGATTTAAACAACAAAATTCGGATCGAAAGGTGTTTTGTATCATCGGAGATGGGGAATCCCAGGAAGGATCGATCTGGGAAGGGGCGATGTTCGGCGCCAAGCTGCGGCTGGGTAACTTTACGGCGATCCTGGATTACAACAACCTCCAAGGCTACGGCCGGCCAAAGGATACCTGTTGTTTTGAGCCGATTGCAGACAAATGGGAGGCGTTTGGATGGCAGGTGGTCGAAGTGGACGGCCATGATATTATGGCGTTGACCGAGGCTCTTGCCATGCGGCCCGATAACAAACCGAGGATGGTTATCGCCCATACCATAAAAGGCAAAGGGATTTCCTTCATGGAAGACCGGCTTCAGTGGCATTACTACCTCGTAACCGAGGAGCTCAAGCAAAAGGCCCTGCAGGAGCTGGCATGAGAAATACGTTTGCTAATGCGGTGATGGAGGCCTGCGACAATCGCCGGGATGTCTTCATCTGCAGCGGGGATGCGGGGCTGGGCGTATTTGACGATTTTCAGAACACTCACTCGGAGCATTTTCTGAACATGGGAGTGGCCGAGCAGAACATGATCGGTTTTTCGGCCGGCCTGGCCATGACCGGCTTCAAAGTATTTTGTTACAACATCATTCCGTTTGTCCTGTACCGTTGCTATGAGCAGGTTCGCAATGATATTTGTTACCAGCGGCTGCCCGTTGTGCTGGCCGGCATCGGCAGCGGCGTAGCCTATGCCCCGGCCGGCATGACGCACTATTCCGTGGAGGATATTGGAATCGCACGGACACTGCCCAATCTGACGGTCTTTTCGCCGATCGATCCGGCCGAGGCGGCGTGCTGTGCCGAATATGCCCTCGATGCCACAGAGCCGGTCTATGTGCGGCTGGCCAAACGGGGCGAGCCAGGGATTCATAAGGACGAACAGATCGATATTACCTTACCCTGCATCCTTCGAACGGGACGGGAAATTGCTGTCATTACGCATGGCGCCATTGCCGCGGAAGTCCTTGCCGCTGCCGACCTGCTGCAAGAACATAACATCTACCCCCGTGTCATTTCCGTAACGCAAATTCAGCCGTTAAACCTGCAAGCCCTTCAATCCGCATTACAGGGGATCAGGACCGTCATGAGTATAGAAGAACATTTTGTCGGCAGCGGCCTGGGCAGTATTCTTGCCGGGGCCTGGGCCGGTCAAAAAAATGCCCCGAAGCTTCTGATGTGGGGGATCCCCGATGCCTTCATTCATGCGATCCGAGCCGGCGACCGGATGCGGGAGGAATTTGGCTTGTCTGCCCCACAGATTGCCGATCGCATTAAGATGCTGGTTGAAAAGGGGGATGAATAATGGGGCAACTGTTGCATATCGTTACGCCTTTGCACAAGCGAACCATGCGGGACTATCTCGGCCGGATGACCGACGACAAGGTCCATTGCATGGAAACAGCGCGGCGATACGATGAGCAATTCTGGGATGGCGACCGCCGATACGGCTATGGCGGTTACCGATACGATGGCCGGTGGTCCGTAGTGGCCCGGTCCCTGACCGAGAAGTATAATCTGGCCTCCGATGCCAAAATACTCGACGTCGGCTGCGGCAAGGGTTTTCTACTGTATGAATTGATACAACTTCTGCCCCAGGCCGCTGTTGTGGGTTTTGATATCTCTTCCTATGCAATAGAAAATGCAAAACCAGAAATCCGCGACAAACTCTTTGTCCAAAAAGCTCAGCAGGATTTCCCTTATAAGGATAAACAATTCGATCTGGTCATCTCGCTGGGCGCACTTCACAATCTGCCGATTCAGGACCTGGCCGTCGCCCTGGGCGAGATCGAACGGGTAGGTAAACACAAGTACATCATGGTCGAAAGTTTTCGAAACGAGCGCGAATTATTCAATCTGCAGTGCTGGGCCCTGACCTGCGAATCCTTCTTCTGCCCGGAAAGCTGGACCTGGCTGTTTGAACAATTCGGTTATACCGGCGATTACGAATTTATCTATTTTGAGTAAAATAGAAACCGGATATGGGACAGGTTTATACACAATTAAAGATCTTTCATTTTCCAGAAAAGGTCAATTCTCTCCCGGCCCAGGTGGATGCGATCTTGCCGCCGGTCCATATACGGATCAAGCCGACCAATGTCTGTAACCATCGATGCTCCTATTGTGCCTATCGAGCCCCGGATCTGCAACTCGGCAGGGATATGAACGAACGGGATACCATCCCGCATGAAAAGATGCTCGAAATCATCGACGATCTGATCGAGATGGACGTCAAGGCCGTGACCTTCAGCGGCGGGGGGGAACCGTTCTGTTATCCACATCTGCTGGAAATGGCCCGTAAACTGGCCGACTCGCCTATCCGCTTTGCCGCTTTGACCAATGGCTCACGGATTACCGGGGAAGTGGCCGAGGTCTTTGCCCATCATGCCGCATGGCTGCGGGTCAGCATCGATGGCTGGGACGATGCCAGCTATGCCCGGTATCGCCGTGTTCCGGAGGGGGAATTTGCCAGGGTTTTGAAAAATCTGCGAAACTTCAAACAGTTACAGGGTTCGTGTTTTACCGGGGCTTCTGTTATCGTGGACCGCGACAATGCCGGCCATATCCTCGAACTGATCGACAAGTTGTGCGATACCGGAATCGACAGCGTAAAAGTGTCTCCCTGTGTCGTAAGCAATTCCGGCAGCGAAAACAATGTGTATCATGAGCCTGTTTTCGAGCAGGTCAAGGATCAGCTCGACCGGGCCCGACAGCAATACGCGAGAAATGGATTTGAGATCTATGATGCTTATCATCATCAGTTGGATTCGTTTGCCAAGGCTTATACTTGGTGCCCTTACCAGCAGATTTTGCCGATCATCGGGGCGGATCGAAATGTGTACTCCTGCCAGGACAAGGCCTATAATCTCGAAAAAGGCCTTCTTGGCTCCATCCGGGATGTTCGTTTCAGGGACTTTTGGTTTTCTGACAAAAAACGTTTTTTCCGGATCGACCCATCCCAATGGTGCGATCATCACTGCGTCGCCGACGGAAAGAATCGGATGATCCTGGACTATCTCGCGGCGGATCGGGATCATCTGGCCTTTGTATAACAAGGGTTTTTTACATGGATAAATAAAACATGTCGAAGAAAAAATGCCATCTTTGTGGGAATAATGTATGTACGACATTACTCGATATGGGATCCCGTCCCATCGTTCATGATTACCTCGATGATCCCAATCAGGAAGAGCCGACCTACCCCTTTCAAGTGCTCTTTTGCGAGCATTGCGGCCTGATTCAGCTGGCCGAGCCGATCGCACCCGAATTGTTGTATTCTGAATACCTGTGCCTGAGCGGCTGGAAACATCAGCCTCATATGCCGCGTCTGGTCGAACTGATCGAGACGCATACCTCGGCGCATTCTCGAAGCCGGATTCTGGAAGTGGGAAGCAATGATGGACTGTTCCTGGACCTGCTGCGTACGCGGGGATATGCCAATCTTACAGGGATCGAGCCGGCTTGGGACGCGGTAACAACGGCTCGAAAAAAAGGCCTGTCAACGATCCATGCGTACTTCGATTCGACGTCGTCAAAAGAATATATCCGGCGATGGGGGACCTGCGATCTATTCATTTCCCGACAGATGCTGGAGCATATAACGGATCTTGTCGGATTCATTCAATGTATGCAGCAGGTGCTTCGAGTGGGGGGGTATGTGGCGATTGAAATACCCGACTCCCGCTTTAATTTAGACACGCCGGATTACGCCCTGTGGGAAGAACATGTCAACTACTTCACGCTGGAGACCTTGCAATATTGGCTTGCCTTGGCCGGCGTGGAAATACTCCATTTTGAGGATACCATGTTCAGCGGCGAAAGCCTCATGGTCATCGGCCGGTATCTTGGGCCAAAATCCATAGAGCCTTCCATCGACTATTTACCTTCGCTCCGACAGAAGGCCATGCGTTATCGAGACCTGTGGCCGATATTTACGGAGGCCTTCTGTGCATACCTGCGTACGTATCGACAAAGCGGGAAAAAGATTGCCGTATATGGTGCCGGCGCTCGTCTGTCTTGCCTTCTGAACTTTACCGGGGCCGGCCAATACGTGGAATTCATCGTGGACGATCATCCCGGCAAGCAGGGCAAATTCCTGCCCGGCAGCCGGCTTGCGATTCTTCCGTCCGAGGCCCTGGAACGAGAGAACATCGATCTGTGTCTTTTAGCCGTTAATACTGAGTGTGAAGAGCAGGTGATTGCCCAACATCCTGATTTGGGGAGTTCCGGCGGAGAGTTTGTCTCTGTTCTGCCGCCGACAGAACGATTGCCTTCCTTCTGGAAAAACCTAGCACACTCGTCCTGTTCGACTCTTGTTGAGGAAAACGGATAATGAAAACGATCTGTCGATCCAGATTTGCTGGCCCGGAAGTTTTATACGCCTCCGAGCCGATTGTTACGGTTGGACGGTCAGAGGTCGAGCATCTCAAGGAATTGGCGGCCACAAGTCCTCGCGGCAGGATTCGCCTGTGCATGCATCCCTCGACCGATCATCCGCTTCATGAGATGCTGATCGTACATCCCAAAGGAGCCTATGTCCGTCCTCATAAGCACAGCCATAAAGCCGAGGCTGTTCTGGTGCTGGAAGGGCAGGTTGATGTAATCGTGTTTCAGGACGATGGATCGATTCGGAAGGCAACAAGGCTGGATCGTGCCGGGGAAACATTTTATCATCGGATTAACGAATCATCCTACCATACGTTGATCATTCAATCGGAGATGCTGGTTTTTCATGAGATCACAAGCGGTCCGTTTGTGCGAACGGATACGATCTTTGCGCCGTGGTCGCCCGAGGAAGAGGAAATAGAAATTGCCCGGTATATGGATAATTTACAGCGACAGACGGAATTGTTGTGGAGCTCTGATGGGAGGCCGATTTGAAAAAAAGTTCCTCCAAACAGAATTTTTATCAACGTGGCGCCTGCCGAATGTGTCGAAGCCGACGGATGGAAAAGGTATTGCCTCTGACTCCCACAGCCCTTTGCGATGCCTATGTTACCTCGGAACATGTCCATGAGAAGCAGGAGGTGTTTCCTCTGGATCTGTTTCTGTGTCGGGACTGCGGATATGTGCATCTGCCGTATGTCGTGAATCCGGAAACGATCTACAGGAATTATATCTATGTGACCACCAGCTCCATGGGGCTGGCGAATCATTTTGCCCGGTATGCCGCATCGGTTCTGAATCGTTGTCGACTCAAAGATGGTTCTCTGATCATCGATCTGGGCAGCAATGATGGAACGCTGCTGGGATTTTTCCAGAAGGCCGGTTTCCGTGTATTGGGAGTCGATCCGGCCAGGGAGATTGCGCAACAAGCCAGCCGGTCCGGGATCCCTACGATTCCGGAATTTTTTACCGTGGATCTTGCACGAAAAATCCGCGCCGATCAAGGTCCAGCATCGGCAATGACCGTTAATAATCTGCTGGCTAATATCGACGATCTCGAGGGGGTAATGGAGGCGGTACGGATCTGTCTGGCTGACGATGGCGTGTTTATCGTTGAATCCTCCTATCTTGGCGATCTGATACAAAACCGGGTGTTCGATTTTATCTATCACGAGCATCTGTCCTATTTCTCCATCCTGCCTTTACGCTCGTTTCTGCGCCGTTTCGATCTGGAACTGGTCGATCTGGAGCCCATCGAGACCAAGGGCGGCTCCATGCGATATTATTTTCAACCGATGGAGGCGCACCCTGATATTCATCCTGTTGTGGGTGAATTAGAACAAAAAGAACGAAATCTGAAACTGGATCAACCTCGAACCTATGAACGTTTTGCCCGGATTATCGATCAGTGTAAAAAGGATACCATACAATATCTGGATCCTTTTCAAAAGCAGGGTAGTAAAATCGCCGGGTATGGAGGTTCGGCTACCAGTACGACGTTAATTTATCATTTCGGACTGCGGGATTACCTGGATTTTATCTTCGACGACAATCCAGCCAAGCACAATACATTTAGTCCCGGCTGGCATATCCCCGTCCTTCCGTCGGAAGAACTTTACTCTCAGAATCCTGCTTGTGTCCTGATTCTGGCCTGGCGCTATTTTGAACCCATTGTTCGCAAACACGGCAAATATCTGGATCAGGGAGGGAATTGGCTTATTCCCCTGCCAGAATGCAAGTGGATCGGAGGCCTGTCATGATGGCTATTCCGTGGTGGCGAACGACGTTCGGCGAAGAGGACATTGCTCAGCTGACCGCCGCCGTCCGGGGCGAGCATATCAGCATGGGGCCGCTTACAGAGCAGTTCGAATGTCAGATGGGTGAGTTATTGCACGTTCCTTATGTTCTGGCGGTTCCCAGCGGCAGCGCTGCGCTGTTGTTGGCGTTGCTGGCCCTAAGAATAAAGCCTGGAGATGAGGTGATCGTTCCCAACCGGACCTTTATTGCCACAGCCCACGCCGCCTTGCTTTTGGGAGCCAGAGCAGTCTTGGTCGATTGTCGTTCCGACAGTCCTGTGATGGATGTCTCCCAGGTGGAAAAAAAGATCACCTCTAAAACTCGTGTAGTAATGCCCGTACACTTGAACGGGCGGGCCGTGGATATGGCTTCGCTGAAAGATCTAGCCAAAAAGTACGATTTTGCCATCATAGAGGATGCTGCACAGGCGCTGTTTTCGCAATATCAAAACCAGTCACTTGGCACGTACGGACAGATCGGCTGTTTTTCAATGGGCATGACCAAATGTATTTCCACCGGGCAGGGGGGCCTCGTTGTGACCCGAAGCCGGGAATTATATGAACAGATGAAGTTGATTCGCAATCATGGCGTAAAGGACACCCTGAAGGATTCCTATCGACAAATGGGATTCAATTTCAAGTTTACGGATCTGGCGGCCTGTCTCGGGCTTCGGCAGTTGAAAGAGATCAATGAACGTGTAGCGCATCTGAGAGGCATATATCGTGTATATGAGCAGAGGATGGCCGAACTTCCTTTTTTGGAAATGATCCCCGTTTGGCTGGATCAGGGACAGCTTCCTTTATGGGTGGAAGTCCTCTGTCCCGAGCGGGAAAAGGTGATGGATTTTTTACGATCCCGCGGGATTGAGACACGGCAATTTCTGCCCGATCTGCATCTTTCGCCCCATCTCCGTGCCAAAGGCGTTTATCCCAACTCGACCCGGTACGGCCAGCAGGGACTTTTTCTGCCCTGCGGCCCGGGGCAACCGATGGAAAATGTCAAGCAGGTTTTACATGTTCTTAACAAATACAAATCCCATTAAAGGGAATACGAGATGAATAATAACATGACAATAGACTATAATCTGGTGTATGAACCACAAGAATTAGCTGCAGTGGGCCTGGAAAGTCGCAACGGGACTATTAAAACATTCAACGGGACCGGATACATGAGGAATTACCTGTGTGAGATTAGCCGGCAATTTATAACGGATATATGCGATCCCGATAAAAGGATACTTGAGGTTGGATGTGGTATTGGTGCGGTTGTAAAAGCATTGGTAACCTATGGTTATATAAACATTACTGCTGTCGATATCGAGAAACGGCACCTTGAAACAGCCGATCAATTGATAAAACAGACACTTCTTTCGTTTCCCGAATGTTCCCTAATATGGATTTGTGACAAACTACCGGAATTGTCTTTGCTTAACGATCAGACATTCGATTCGATACTGTGCGCTCAGGCTTTACATTATATGAATCCTGAACAATTCGAGAAGGCATTACTTCGTATGAGTGAATTACTGAGTCCGGGAGGCAAACTGTATATCACTATCGGTTCTCCTTATATTGATGTTTATCAGGGTTTTGCTGAAGAATATGAAAAACGTATGAAAGCCGGCAATCGATTTCCCGGGTATATGGATGATGTGCGGAAGTACCATCCGAATGGTGTGAATCATAACCCCGGGTCATTTCTGTTTTTTGATCCGGTTGCATTGCAAGACCGTGTTATCGAATACGGCCTGAGAGTTGTGGATGTAAAGCTTATGAATGATAGGGAGAAACCGAAGTACCAAACAGGTCTGGTGGCGGAAAAAGTAGCCTAACTGCCCTGGATTTAGCCAGTTTGGGCAATTGCATCACGTCCATTTCATTCGATTCTGCCTTTTTTAGTCATGTGTATAGGTTCTATACGTTTGTATCAAATAAAACCCTGTCTATTTTATGTAAGTCCTTTTTAGGAATAGATTTACAAGATTATAAAGTGCCTTCTCTCCCATAATTTTACTCTGGCATAGTTCTTGCTCTCTGTTTTTTGTCTAGGTATGCGGATGGTCTTTTCCCATCAAATATGTGCGAGAACTATGTTGTTGGCGTAAGATTGGTGAATCAGGTGCAGGGATCGTCTATGAATTGTGGTATGATATCGGTTTATCCATATCCTTTCATAGAGAAATCCGACAGTGCTCTCAGTTCTCGTAAGCGTTTTATATATTTTTTGTCTAATCCCGCCGCCATCGGTCAGTTAACCGCGGAGCCCTTCTGGATTCGGAATCTGTTTGATCCTCGAACGTATGACTATCACATCATCACTCCGCCGCTCAATGATAAGGTAAATCGAGCCGTATACGACTTTGTCCTTCGGGGTATGTCCATCCGGCAGATCCCCGACTTTCAATGGCCGCAGGGCGCCGAGGGAATTCGAGAAGATGGTAATCATGTATATTATTTCCATAAGGCAAGCTGGATGGAGCACACGTTTGCCTATTGGATGCACAATCGAAAGCCGGATTTCTACTACAGCCTGAATGAAAAAGACCGGGAAAAGGCGATTCAAGTGCGAAAGCGCTTTCATATTCCCCTGGAGGCTGAAATCGTCGTTGTGCACAATCGGGAACCGGGCTGGCGGCCGGAATTGAAATACCATTCCTATCGGGATGCCGACATAAACAATTATGTCCCGGCGATGCAGTATCTTTCCGAGCGGGGATACTACATTGTTCGGATCGGAGACAAAAGCCATCGTCCGCTGCCGAACATTTCCCATCGTGTCATTGACTTGCCCGTCCATCCGCAATATAGCCCCGATGCGGACCTGTATTTAACGGCGCAAAGCAAGTTTTTTATCAGCGCTCCCTCCGGGCCACTCAGTCTGGCGGTAGGTTTTGGAATTCCAGTTTTATGGGTCAATATGCCTGTCCTGGCGGGAGTCTGGTCCAATCCGGGGGATGTGTTTGTTCCCAAAAGGTATTATTCACGTCATTTGTCGCGTTATCTGAGCTATTCAGAAATTGTGACCTCGGATTTGCTCCATTATTTTCGCACCGAGGAATATGAAAAATTCGGAGTAGAGCTTCAGGAGAATACGGCGGAGGAACTGCTCCGCGCCGTCCGGGAAATGGACGCCCGGCTCAGAGGCGATTATGCGGATACGGGGACATTACAAACCATCCAGGATCGCGTCAAAACGATTGAATTGCAGGGGCATAACCGGCGCAGGCACGCCTGCCCACAATACCCATTCTTCTCCATCTATTTGTCTCAAATGCAGCTAAGTTGTGAATTCCTGAAGATCAATCCTTGGTTTATCGAGGAAAGACATTGGGTATGAGGGCGATGCGAACAGGATGAGCCTGTCCGTGGAGAGCGGAGAGATACTGCTTTTCAGGGAAAGCAATGGAATAAACAGGCCTGAATCGGTTTAAATAACCGACAGGGACGGAGTGTAGACCGCCCGTGACATCGAAAAGTCAAAATAGGGCATTTATCACGGCCGAGGTGGCTCAGGCCCATGACGGCAGCCTGGGGATCCTGCATTCCTATATCGACGCGATCGCCCCGACCGGCGTGGATGCGATTAAATTCCAGGTACACATTGCCGAGGCGGAAAGTTCTACGGATGAGCCGTTTCGAATCCGATTCAGCGCCCAGGACAAGACGCGACAGGAGTACTGGCGGCGGATGAGTTTTTCGCGCGAACAATGGACCCGCATCAAGCAGCATTGCGAGGATGTGGGTCTGGAGTTTCTGGCCTCGCCGTTCTCCATCCAGGCGGCCCAATGGCTTGCCTCGCTGGGCGTCAAACGCTTCAAGATTGCCTCCGGAGAGGTAGACAACTTCTTGATGCTGGATTTCATCCGCCGCACGGGCAAGGAAATATGGATTTCCACCGGCATGAGTTCCTTTGCCGACATCGACCGCACGCTGGAATTTCTTGACGATTGCCGCGATCGGATCGTGCTGTTCCAGTGCACAACCGCCTATCCGACCGGTCCTGCGGAAGTGGGGCTCAATGTCATTTCGCAAATGCGGCATCGGTACGGTCTGCCGGTAGGCTTTTCGGATCATTCCGGCACCTTGTGGCCTTCTCTGGCGGCCGTCGTGCTGGGTGCAAGATATATCGAAACCCATCTGGTTTTTGATAAACGGATGTTTGGGCCCGATACAGCCAGCTCGCTGACCGTGGATCAATTTACCGATCTGGTCCGGGGGATTCGGTTCCTGGAACAGGCTATATCGCACCCGGTCGATAAAAACGATGCCGGTAAATTTGCCGAGCTTCGAACGATATTCGGAAAAAGCCTGGCCGTGCGGCATCCCGTCAGCGCCGGGCATCGCTTGACGATCCAGGACCTGGAAACCAAAAAACCAGCCGGCAAAGGTGTGCCTGCGGATCAATATACCTCAGTGTTGGGACGGGCGGTTCGCTGCGACCTGCCGGCAAACAGCTTCATTCGGGGGGACGATCTCTGTGAGTGAAATACGAAAAGTCTGCGTCGTCATCGCCAGCCGGGCCAATTACGCCCGCATTAAATATTTCATGAAGGCCGTTCGCGTTCACCCCCGACTGCAACTACAGATCATCGCCGGGGCCTCCGCGCTGCTGTATAAATTCGGCATGGTCACCGATATCATGGAGGCCGACGGTTTCGAGCCGGACTGGCGGATTCATTACCTGATCGAAGGCGAAAACCTGACAACCCAGGCCAAAAGCACCGGCATGGGCATTATCGAACTGTCCACGGCGTTTCAGGAGTTGAAACCCGATGTCGTGGTAACGGTTGCTGATCGCTATGAAACCATGGCTACCGCTGTGGCAGCCAGCTATATGAATATCCCGGTAGCCCATGTTCAGGGAGGAGAAATCTCCGGCAATATCGACGACAGCGTTCGTCACGCCGTGACCAGACTGTCCCATCTGCATTATCCCTCAACCCGCCGCAGCGCTGAACGCCTCCTTCAAATGGGAGAAGAATCCTGGCGGGTGCATTTTACCGGATGTCCTTCCATCGATATCCTGACTCATTCGGACCTGACGTTGCCCGATGCCGATTATTTTCGGGATCGGGGCACCGGTATCCCGTTCGATCCATGTCAGCCGTATGTCATGATTGTCCAGCATCCGGTGACGACCTCTTTCGGACGAGGGGGCGAGCAGATCACCGAGACATTGATTTCCATGATGGATCTGCCGATGACCAAGCTTGTGCTCTGGCCCAATGCGGACGCCGGCAGCGACGATGTGGCCAAGGCCATCCGCGCATTTCAATTTGAACATCGTAACGCCAACTACACGTACCATATCAATTTCTCCCCGGAAATCTATGCGTCCCTGCTGACCCATGCCCGATGTCTGATCGGAAACAGCAGCTCTTTTATTCGTGAAGGCGCATTTCTGGGGACGCCTGCAGTGATTGTAGGAGACCGGCAGCAGGGAAGGGAACATGGCGCGAATATACGTTTCTGCGGATACAATCGCTACGAGATTCTCTCCCGGGTACGATGGCAGATCGCTCATGGTCCCTATCCATCGGAAACGATCTTCGGAACGGGAGATGCCGGCGATCAGATCGCCGCGCACCTGGTTACAGCGCGGCTGGATATCCGAAAGCGGCTGGTTCTCAGGGAACAGCGGTACGCTCCAGTGGAACTGGCCGGACAACGAGGATAAAAATCGATATGGAAATCCTTGGCCTTATTCCCGCCCGAGCCGGTTCGAAAGGAATCCCCGGAAAAAACAGCAAATTGCTGGCCGGCCGTCCGCTGATCGAATACACCCTGGATGTCGCTTTAGGATGTCGTTTCCTGACGCGTATCATCGTAAGCACCGACAGCGAATCCATTGCTCTATTGGCGCGGCAGCGGGGCGTCGAAGCGCCGTTTCTTCGTCCGGCTCAGTTTGCCAAAGATGATTCTCCTGCTACGGATTATATCAGCCATTGCCTAGATACTTTGGCTCGACAGGAAAATTATAGACCGGATATGATTGTACTGCTCCAGCCGACCGCTCCGTTTCGCCGCCCAGACGATGTGGACAGGTGCATCGATAGGCTGATTCAATCCCGGGCGGATTCGGTGGTAAGCATCTGTGAATTACCTCCTCAATATCACCCCGAATGGCAATTTCTTCTGGGCCAGGGCGGGGAATTGTTTCGTTTTGGCGGGGATTCTTTGAGCCGGCTGGCCCCCGCGCGGCAGCAGCTCAAACCAACCTATACGCGAAATGGGGCGGTATATGTTTTTTGGCGGCGCACCTTTGAAAACACCGGCTCCATTTATGGAACCCATGTTCTGGGCTTTCCCATGCCCCCCGAACGATCCGTCAACATCGACGACATAGAAGACTGGCAAAAAGCCGAAGAAATGCTTCGTACTTTTACCGCAGGAGATCGGAATGTCTGTACAGGCTGAACCAATCCTGGAAGCGAAATACGGTTTGCCGTCGGAGGTCAGATTCTGCCGGAAATGCGTTCTGAGCAATCAGCGACCCCAGCCGACCGGCGAGTTCAAGTTTCAAAAAAACTCCGCCAAAGAGACTACCTTTTTTGACGAGGAAGGCGTCTGCACCGCCTGCCTATATGCCGAATTGAAAGACAATGAAATCGACTGGCAACAACGAGAAAAGGAGCTGATCGAACTCTGTGATCGACATCGTTCCAGAGACGGCTCGTACGATTGCATTGTGCCGGGCAGCGGCGGCAAAGACAGCGGTTTTACCGCCCATGTTCTCAAACACAAATACGGCATGCACCCTCTGACGGTCACCTGGGCCCCGCATACATACACCGAAATCGGCTGGAAGAATTTCCAGAGCTGGATTCACAGCGGATTCGACAATTTTCTGATTACGCCCAACGGCCGTGTGCATCGGCTCCTTACAAAACTGGCCTTCGAAAATCTGCTGCATCCCTTCCAGCCGTTTGTCCTGGGGCAGCGATTTGCCGGATTGCGCATGGCCATGAAGTTCCAAATCCCGCTGGTCTTCCACGGAGAAAGTCCGTTTGAATACGGCAGTAAAACGCTCGAAGAGGCCAAGCAACGCGGATTTCAAAAACGCTACTTTTGTTCGGACGGCGATCTGGACACAACCTATCTGAGCGGCGTAAGCGTGCCGGACCTTCTTGGAGTGTATGGGCTGGATCGAAGCGATTTGACATTATATCTTCCTGTGACGCAGGAGGAACTGCGAGACTTTCCGCTGGAATATCATTTTCTGGGGTATTACATCAAATGGGATCCGCAGGAAATCTATTATTATGCCGTCGAACACACCGGATTCGAGGCTAATCCCGAACGGACCGAAGGCACATATTCCAAATATGCCAGTCTGGACGACCGGATCGACGGCTTCAATTTCTATACCAGCTTTATCAAGTTCGGACTGGGTCGGGCCACCATGGATGCCGCCCATGAAATCCGAAACCACAAGATAACGCGCCCCGAAGGCGTTGCTCTGGTGAAACGATACGACGGAGAGTTCCCGCAAAAGTATTTTTGCGAAATGCTGGCGTACATGGAGATCAGCGAGTCCCGATTCTGGGAGTGCATCGACGCGGCGCGCTCGCCGCATCTCTGGAAACGCCACGCAGGCGAGTGGAAACTCCGCCATGCCGTCTATTATGAACAGGATCGGCCCTGATACAACACCAACCGCGGGAAAGGAATCGATTATGCAGAATATTCTGGAAGTAGGCGAAGGGATCGCCGCCGGCAATGCCTCCTGGACATTCGGCGCCGACACCCCCAAGCATTTTACCGAACATGTAAAACGATCGGTGCCTTTTTACGAGACAGGTCATGATCTCGTAGTGCAATTGAGCGATTTCTTCGTCAAGGCCGAAAGCGTCGGATATGAATTGGGCGTTTCCACCGGTGCCCTGATCCGCAAGCTTGCCCTCCGCCACCCCAAAAGCGTGCGCTGGATCGGAATCGATATCGAATCCAGCATGATCAAACAGGCGAAACAGGAATTGCGGTCGTTGGGCCCCCGGGCTCGCAACGTCGAACTTCTTGTGGGGGATATCAATCTCTGGGAATACGAGCCGGCCGATCTGGTGGTGGCGTATTATACGGTCCAATTTGTTCCCCCCCGCCTTCGACAGGATCTGATCAACACGATCTATCGGGCCCTTAACTGGGGAGGCGCCTTTCTGATGTTTGAAAAGGTGCGCGGCCCCGACGCCCGGTTTCAGGACATCTGCACCAGCCTGTACACCGATTACAAACTCCGGCAGGACTACACGCCGGAGGAGATTATCGCCAAAGCCCGAAGCCTCAAGGGCGTCCTGGAGCCGTTCAGCGCCCAGGGAAATCTGGATCTGCTCAAGCGGGCCGGATTTGTGGATATCATGACGATTTTTAAGTACGTCTGTTTTGAAGGATTTCTATGCATCAAGTAACCGACAGGAAGACCACGCCGGATTACATCCGGGAATATCTGGCCCACCTTGGGATGGAGGATCGATATCGCATACAGACGATTCCCTGTGAAATCTGCGGCTTTGAGGAATGTACGATCATTCGTGAAATTATAGATCTTGGCAAAGACGGTTTCGGCAGGCTGCCGGTGGCGGCGTGCAATCGCTGCGGTTACCTGTTTCAAAATCCCCGATTTGAGCGTCGATTTTATGACGACTATTACAGCCGACATTATCGCGATGTCGTGTGCGGCAATTCCCGCCCGTCGCAGGAATTCATTGACGACCAGATTCGCCGGGGCCGTATATTACGGAAATCCCTAACGGATTATTTGCCTAAAACCGGTCGACTTCTGGATGTAGGCTGTTCCTCTGGGGGCATGATGGTCCCGTTTTTGGAGGCAGGCTGGCAGGTCTTTGGGACCGATCCGGACGTAGGATATGTCCAGCACGGCAAAGAACAACTGGGATTGCCGCTGGAGGCCGTCAGCGCCGAAGATATGACGCTCGAACCGCAGACCTATGACCTGATCATGATCATGGGTTCGCTGGAGCATGTGTTTGATCCGAATCGAACCCTGCAACTCTGCCGTCGGGCAACGAAACCGCAGGGTTTGCTCCTTCTGGAAGGGCGGGGTAATCCGCAGGGGCACAGTCGAAAATATTTCAATCATAATCATCATCGTTATTTCTCGCTGACCTCATTTGAACTGATAATGATCAAATACGGCTGGGAGCCGGTTTTTTCAACCCAGGAGCCGATCTGCGGTCCGACCCGGCCCGGGGCCATCTATTGTCTCGGAAGAGCCGGGGACATGGCAGGGATGGATCCGTTACTGCGGGCGATCGAACAAGGCAAACGCGAAAATCCGGAAGGACTCCTTGCTCGGTTCGACCAGATCGATCGGGACTTCGAGGCGGCCCACCCGGATGGATTCCAATGACATTAAGGCAACAACTTCAAAACCGAAATATATCCGAACATGGGGATCGGCAAATCACGGTTGAATGTGTCCATAAAGCAATTCCGTATGGGAATGCTTGCAGGGAGCTGATCCATACGGCCGATGCGCTTGCCGCCACGCCTTTCGCATGGTCTCTTAAAACCCTGATTTGCTACGATATCTTCCATGCTACGGAAAAAATACTTGCCGGCAGCGACGATCCGGTTCCCCATTTTATCTCGATTCTGCAGGACAATGCCGAGTTACTAAAAGCCGCTGCATTTCGCACAGAGGCATATACGCAGATGCCCTCACAGGCCTTTGAGACTCTGGAGCAGGAAACCGGCTCGCATTATGGAAATCTGTTTAATAAGTTCGATGAAGAACATTATTTTGATGAGCCGTTGCGGCTTCTTCGTACGCGTCTGGAAAGAAACCGGTTCGATTTTTCCTTTATGCGGGGCAAGCGGGCCCTGGATGCCGGCTGCGGGGCGGGGCGCTATACATTCGCACTTCGCAGTCTTGGTTTTGAGGAAGTGGTCGGATTGGATTGTTCCATTGAAGGCATTGCTCATGCGCAACAAACCGCCGACTCCTGTACCATGGATGGTGTTTCGTTTACGCAAAGTTCTGTCCTCGACATTCCGTTTGCGGATGCCTCCTTTGATTTTGTCTTTTCCAACGGCGTTTTGCATCATACCCGGGATATGCAAAAAGGCATCGAGGAGTTGCTGCGGGTGCTGAAGCCGGGGGGCAAGGGCTTCCTTTACCTGATCGAATCGCCGGGTGGCATCTTCTGGGATTGCATCGAAACGCTTCGGGCCGTGATGCGGGATGTGCCCTATGAATCGGCCAGGCGGCAGTTTGCCCTTATGGGCGTTCCTGCGCATCGCTGTTTTTACATCCTGGACCATATCATGGTCCCGATCAATATCCGTTCCCGACCCGAACAGGTGGAGCAAATGCTACAGGAGGCCGGAGCTGTTTCCGTTCGGCGGTTGACTCGGGGGACGGATTTCGACCGGATCGAGCGGATTCATCGACAAATGCCTTTCTGTGATGTCAAGTATGGAGTTGGAGAAAACCGGTATTTCTTTGAAAAGCCTTAAACACAGGATGACAATCCAATGCAATCCCCTTCTTTCTGATCGGGAGGCCGACTGAATGTGCGGTTTTGTGGGCATCTATTCCCCCTCCGGTCAGGGATTAGACCCTCAGCAAATCAGGCAGGCCGGTCGGTTGCTGGCGCATCGCGGACCGGATGATGAAGGATTCTACGCCGATCATCGCTGGGCAGTGAGTTTTCAACGGCTCAGCATCCTGGACACAAGCCCCAAAGGGCGCCAGCCCATGCTAACCGACGACGGCCGGTTTGTTCTGGTGTTTAACGGGGAAATTTACAACTACCGGCAGTTGCGTTCCGAGTTGATTCGGCTTGGGTATGGATTTCACGGACAATCCGACACCGAAGTTCTTTTGCGAGCCTTTGAGCATTGGGGGCAGGAATGTCTTTCTCATCTGCGGGGCATGTTCGCTTTTGTGATCTGGGATTTATTGACGCAACAATTATTCGTCGCCCGCGACCGGCTGGGGATCAAGCCCCTGTATTGGTATCGAGATGAACATCGGATTATCCTGGCCTCCGAAATCAAGGCGATTCTGGCCTGTCTGGATCACAGTCCTGAACTGGATCACAGAACGATCTTCAAATATCTGGCGCGCTGCTGGGTGGATGACACCCAGGATACTTTCTATGCCCCCATCAAGGCGATCCCGCCGGGCCATCGTTGTACCATTCGAGAGGAGCGGTTTTCTCTGGAACGATACTGGGATGTTCCTGAGATGGGCCGAAAATCATTTCATGAAGAAGAATTCCGGGACCAATTTTGCCGGAGTATACATCTTCATCTGCAAAGCGATGTCCCCCTGGCCTGTACGCTCAGCGGGGGGATGGACTCTTCGTCGGTGACGGCCATGGCGGCAGGACAGGTCCCGACGCCGGAACAGATTCAGGCGTTCAGCGTGATTCCCCCGTATACGGTGAATGAATCCGAGTGGATCGATGCGATTGTGGATAAAACCCGTATCCGGCATGCTTATCTGCCGCTGGAATGGGAAAACATCCCCGAAGTGACGGATCAGGTCCTGCAATTCCATGATGAGCCGTTTCAGTCCAGCAGTTGTGTTTATCAGTTTCTGCTTCGCAGGCGGATCGCAGAACAAGGCATAAAGGTGTTACTCGTGGGGGAAGGGGGGGACGAAGTCCTCGCCGGCTATCGTCGGTTGCTGTATCCCTACCTGTATTGTCTGAAAAAAGCCGGCCGATGGACTGCATTCGATCAAACCCTGAAAGGGGCCGAATCCTTCATGGAAATAGAACGAGACCGTATTATTAAGAAGCTCGAACAGTATTGTCGATGCATTTCCTCCGGCGCCAGCGGACAAGAAAACCATTCCGCATATGCCTTGATAAACTCTGAATTTAGAAGAACTTATGAAGATATCGTCTCCCAACCGCAATATCCTATGGATACGGCAGAACCGGGCGAACCCTTTGCCGGACACCTCCGAGAGCATCTGACGCAATGGGACATCCCGTATGTCCTGCGGATGGAAGATCGCAACAGCATGGCTCATGGGATTGAGGCCAGAGTGCCGTTTCTCGATCATATTTTTCTGGAGTATGTTATTTCGCATGAATATGGGGAATTTATGCAGGCCGGCCGGAACAAAGCCATGCTGCGAAAAGCCATGCGGAACGTCTTGCCCGAATCGGTTCTCCTTCGACGCTGCAAAAGTCCCCGTCCCGGCAACAATGCCCATTTTATCTACGACCTTTTGTATGAACCCATGCGGGATCTGCTGGGGGATTCCAAAGGAGCGCACGAGCCATTCCTGCAGCCGAACGCCGCCCGCCTTTTTGAGGAGGATCGTCAGCGTCAGGATCCCCTGCGTGCGGATAGCTGGTTGCGCATCTATCTTCTGGGGCGATGGCTGAGACTCCATCAGGATCTTTATCGGGAGCCATATATAAGCATGGTTGTGTAAGCTCCCAAAGGAATTCGAATGAAGACCGAAACGCATGATGAACAAATGACGCAGGTGTATGGACACATCTATGAGGATCTTTACAATCGGCGGCCGGCGGCCATGGACCAGGCCCGCCGAATCGTCCGTAAGAATCTGGCCGAAAGCGGAATTCAGCCGGAGCAGCTTGCCGGCATAAACGTTTTGAATATCGGCACAGGGCGCGAAGCCGTGGTCTTTCACGAGTTGGGGGCGCGAAAGATCTATCATTTTGATGTTTCTTCCAAGTCGGTGGGGAACCTGAATGAATTGACCCGGCAAAGCAGCCGATTTTCGAACCTTCAAAGCCGCCGGGTAGACATCTGCGAAGCCGAAGATCTTGGCATTTCCGAACGCGTCGATTTTGTCTACCTCAGTGGCGTGCTGCATCATCTGCATGATCCGGCGGGAGCCATGCATACCCTATTTAACGTCCTCAATCCCGACGCTCGTCTTTTTTTCCGGATCTATCGCAGCGGTTGTCTTGCATTTTTCGTCGTGGATTTTATCCGCCGTTTCATCCGGTTCGACGATGCCGAACAGGCGGATCGTCTATTTCACAGAGAATGGGGCGATACGCCGGATTCCGGGGTATTATATCAGGATTTATATGACGATTTTTTTGTGCCTGTATTGCGATTGTTCGATCCCGAGCAGGTCAATACGTGGTTTGGAGCCCATGGTTTTACCCCAATATTGAAGCAATCCTTTCCTCTCTATGATCACGCCGATGCCAGTCACGCCGGCCAGGGCTGGTCTTTAAATTATCGGCTTGGTGAACCGCGGCTTATGAGGCGAATACATCTCCCCTTTCCAGACCATGTGGACCAATGGACGGACATTCCCTATGCCCAGGATTGCATCCACGAAACCATACGATTGATGCGGCAGTTTCTGGCCGCTTCGATGAAACCGGAACAAAGGCTTATGACGGCATTGAAATTGTATAAGGCAAGCCAGTTGTACCGCAGTCCCAAACAGGTCAATGTGTGGGAAAACCACGAGAGATTACAGAAGATTCTGCAGGAAGCCATTTCCCCGCCATGTTGAAGGACAAGCCTCAATCGCACCAATTCCCCCCGGCCTATCGATATTTGCTCGATGGATATCGATTATTCGACATCGATTTGTATAAGCTTCGCAGCCCTAATTTCCATGCGGATATGATCGCCGATCGGAAGAAGCTCATGGCCGAACTTGCCGACTGTATCCGGCCCGCTTCCTTGTTCGTCTGTCCCCTTTGCGGGGGGCGGGACAAATCCCTGTTCGTACAGTATGAAAACTATCCTCTGTTTCAATGCCGAACCTGTTCGGCCGTTTCGCCTAACGTCGATAGGGCACGTTTGGAGACATTTGACCTGCACCGTACCGCCCTGATGAAAGAAGATCTCAAACGCGAACTATTATCCACGTTTGAATATCGCAAGCAGACATTTGCCGTCGAGCGTATGCAATATCTTCGCGAGCTTCTTCCCGGATTCGGCACGGAAGAGGACCTGGTGCTGGATGTGGGGTGTGGTCCCGGCTATTTCCTCAGTTATCTGAGGGATGTCGGCGTTCCCGCGCGAGGCCTGGAAATCAGTCCGCACTGCCTGCAGGTCTGTCGGGAGATGGATTTGGATGTGGCAGACACGCCTCTGGCGGACGAATCCGATGAGCGGTATTCGCTGATTACGATGTTTGACGTCATCGAACATGTGAACGATCCCGTCCGCTGGATGCGCCAGACGTACCCAAAACTGCGGCCCGATGGGCATATTCTGGTCTTTACTCCCAATATCCATTCCCTGTCGATTTTTCTCATGGGCGGCGAACACAATATGATCGCGCCGTTTAATCACCTGTGTTTTTTCGATCCCGATTCCTTGGACTATCTGGCCGTACAAAGCGGATTCGAGATGATCCGTCTGGACTATTTCGGCCTGGATATCATAGATTATCTGGCCATGAAAGAGGCTCATGATTCGATTCGTTACTTTCAGAGTCTGCGCGACATGACCGGACCCGTTCAGGCGGTGATTGATGCGGCGAAACTTGGCAACAGTATGCGCATCCTTTACCGCAAAACACAGCTTGACTAAGACCTCCCCCGGCGACCGGCCGGGCGCAGAACCATGTGCGGCTTTACAGGAACATTTCAAGGCAGTATTGAGAAAGCACGGACAATGCCCTCCCTGTCCCATCGGGGACCGGACTGGACGGGCCAAATCCAATGCGACGATTTGTATCTGCGCCATTGGCGGCTGGCCATTCTCGGCAGGCAGCACGATGCCCGTCAGCCCATGATCTCGCAGGACGGATCGGTTATCCTGGTGTTCAACGGAGAGATTTATAATTACCGGGAAATTGCCGAGTGGATGGGGCGGACCGATCTGACCGACAAAGGGGATACGTGCGTCCTGACCGAATTTTTTGCACGATACCGCCTGGACCGATTGGATTTGCTTAACGGTATGTTTGCGATCGCCGTCTGGTTCCGGGAAAAAAACCACATCTATTTGATTCGCGACCGTTTCGGCATCAAACCGCTGTATTATCTTCAGACCGACGAGGGCATCTATTTCGCCTCGGAAATCAAATGTTTTTCCAACCTGCTTAATTTGCATCTGGATTCCGGCCGTATCATGGAATACCTGGATGCGGGCCGATATCCCTGCGGCGAATCTACTTTTTATACGCGTATCCGGCAGGTCCGGCCGGGCCATTGGATTCGATTTTCCGACGGCCGCCTTCAGGACCGATGTTACTATGACCTCATGCAAACCTGTCGGAATCTGATGGAAAGTCCCCTCACCGTCGAAGAATATGAACATCGTTTTGCCGAATCGGTTCGATTGCGTCTGCGAAGCGATGTGCCCATTTCCCTGCATTACAGCGGCGGCACCGACAGCACCGCCGTTCTCCTGAAAACCAAGGAAGTCTGGGGCTGGGGCTATCCGCTGGTCACCTATACCATGGCCTACCACGAGGACCGGTTCGACGAATCCGGCTTTGTGCAGGACTATTGTCAAAGGATCGGGGTGGAGAATCACAAAGTCTTTCTGTCCGCCGAAGAGGTGCCCGTTCTGGCCGCGCAGCTTCATTTCTTCGAGGATGAACCGTTTGGAGGGATTCCTGTTATCGCCTATTATAAAATGAATCAGGTCCAGCGGTCCGATGGAGCTATTGTCTCGATCGAAGGGCAGGGCGGCGATGAGACCTTCGGCGGCTACCTGAGCCATGCGTATATGGCAATGTATGATCTCTATCGATCCGGCCGGGAGCCCGAATTGCTGAATAAGCTTCTGCTGTCCTGCCACGCCGATAGGCAAGCCGTCGTACAGACCGCCGAGGCCCTGATCGCTTCCGGATTTCAGAGCCATATGGATTTGACAGACAGGCGGGACAATTCGGCGTCTCCCGCCACAAAAGAAATCGACTGGCTGCGGACCATTCAGCGGCATGATATCCTCATGAACAAAATTCCGCGAACCCTCCGTTTTCACGACCGCGCCTCGATGGCCTGCGGGCGGGAAGTGCGATTTCCCCTCCTGGATCATCATGTGCTGGCGTATGGGCTGGCGTTCGACCACAAAACCAAATATGCCGACGGTCTCAACAAGGCCCCGTTACGAGCCATTATCCGTCGCCACCTGCCCGGCGTTTACGATATCCCCAAACGTTCGGTCGTGACGCCCCAGACGGCATGGTTCCATAACGAATTAAAAGAATGGGTCCGGGATCGGATCGGCGTATTGCGGCGAGCAGAAATCCTGGAGCCGAAATATTTTGACCGATTCGAACGCTTCTATCGAATAAACGAAACGGAAAATTCCTTCTATATCTGGCAATTGGTCAATCTGTCTTTCTATTGCGACGGCCCTGCCGGAGGCTCCGATTTTGTAATGACCTCATGTACAAGCCTCGTATCATAGCTCGGCTCGATATCAAGGGGCCCAACGTCGTTAAGGGCATCCGATATGACGGCTTGCGCATCATGGGCAAGCCGCAGGACCTGGCCGCACGATATTACCGACAGGGGGCCGATGAGCTTCTTTATATCGATACCGTCGCCAGCCTCTATGGCCGGGACAACCTGACCGAGATCGTACAGCAGGCCGCCTCCGAGATCTTTATTCCCATGACCGTCGGCGGCGGCATTCGCCGGGTCGAGGATGCGGTCGCTTTATTGCGAAGCGGGGCCGATCGCGTAACCGTCAATACGGCCGCCGTAAAACATCCGCCGCTTATAAAGGACATTGTCTCTGTCCTTGGTTCTCAGGGCGTGGTCGCCTCGCTCCAGGTTAAAAGCCGCCCGGGGAACCGATGGGAAATCTTCGTGGACAATGGTCGAGAAAAAACGGGTATGGATGCGTTGGACTGGATCAAACAAGTCGAGCAGCTTGGCGCCGGCGAGGCCCTGGTCACTTCCGTAGACCGCGATGGAACAGGCAATGGATTCCAAATCGATTTTATCCTGCAGGCCCTGCAGGCCGTGACGATTCCCGTCATCGCCGCCGGCGGGGCCAAGATGCCTACGGATGTGGTGGATTTGGCTGACCGAACCCGGTGCGATGCGGTGGCGGTGGCTTCGATGCTGCATTACAATCGAGCGACGATCCCCGATATTAAAGAGGCCCTGGTACAGAATGGGATTGGAGTATCGTGCCACTAAATCGACACGTACAGATTATCGACTATTTCGCCGGCAACACCTACAGCGTGTCCAAGGCGTTTGAATGGTTTGGCTGCCGGGTCGATCTTGTCTCGCAGCCGGGTTCCCTGGCCAGGGCGGATTACCTGGTGCTGCCCGGCGTCGGCGCCTTTGGAGACGGCATGGAAACACTGAAACTGCGTCGGTTTATCGAACCGATTCTGACACATGTGGATCGGGACCGCCCGCTGCTGGGCATCTGCCTGGGAATGCAGCTGCTGCTCGGCGGCAGCGAAGAATTGGGAATGCATAGGGGATTGGGTATCATCCCCGGCAACGTGAAGCGATTGTCCGATGAACCCGGCGTAAAGGTTCCCCATGTCGGATGGGCCGGGCTCTGTATCCCCGAAAGGCAGGACGGCACATATTGGAAGGATACCATTTTACGGGATGTCCCGCCGGATCGAGATATGTACTTCGTGCATTCCTTTGCCGCTGTTCCCGACCATCCGGAGCATATCCTGAGCCGGACCTGTTTCGGTGCGCATCGCTTTTGCAGCAGTGTCCACAACGGCAATGTGTTCGGCTGCCAATTCCATCCGGAAAAAAGCGGCCCGGCCGGTCTGAAGATCATTGAAAATTTCCTTCGCCTCTAACATAGTAAGCAATCTTTTTGGCAGGATGAATAGAATGCGAATTCTGTTGGTTGTTTATGACAATGGCTCCTACGTCCACTGGTTTCCGGAGGGATTCGGCTATATCGCCGCCGTCCTTCAGAAGGCCGGCTACGAAGTGTCCATTTACAATCAGGACGTGCACCATTGGCCTGACGAACACCTCACCGAATATTTGAATCAGAATCGTTTCGATGTAGTGGGAGTCAGTGTGGTCGGAGGATACTATCAATATCGACGGTTGTTGGGTCTTTCCAAAGCAATTAATCGATCCCGGCAGCGTCCCTTCTATGTAATCGGGGGGCACGGCCCCAGCCCCGAGCCGGAGTTCTTCCTGAAAAAAACACAGGCTGACGCGGTTGTCATAGGGGAGGGCGAAGACACCGTCCTTGACCTGCTCGATGCCTTGGCCGGGAACATATCCTTTGCCGATGTGCCTGGAATCGCTTATCGCGACGGACAGAAAATAGTCGTCAATCCCAGGCGTCCTTTGATCGAGGACCTCGACAGCATCCCGTTCCCCGCGTATGCACTTTTCCCGATGGTGTACTATCGTCTGCTTCGTCAGCCCCATGCCGGGGCGACCGATTTTGTCGTTCCGGTTCTGGCGGGGCGCGGATGCAAATTTCACTGCAATTTTTGTTATCGCATGGACGAGGGGCTCCGCCTGCGAAGTCCGGAAAATGTGATCGAGCAAATCCGGTTCCTGCAGCGGGAGTATGGAGTTACTTATATCGCTTTTTCCGGCGAACTGATGATGGCGTCGAAGGAACAGACGATGACCTTGTGTGAAGCCATGATCCGGGCCGATCTGGGCATAAAATGGGATTGTGACGGCCGGCTCAACTACGCTGCGCCCGAAGTCATGCGGATGATGAAACAGGCCGGGTGCGTGTATGTCAACTTCGGCATCGAGGCTATGGACGACGATATGCTGCGCACGATGAACAAAGGGCTGACCGTAAAAATGGTGATCGACGGCATCCAGGCTACGCTGGAGGCGGGCATCAGCCCCGGTTATAACATCATCTTTGGCAACATCGGCGAAACCCGCGAAATCCTCGATAAGGGCGTCGAGTTTCTGCTCCAATACGACAATTGTGCCGAACTGCGAACCGTCCGGCCTGTGACTCCCTATCCCGGTTCTCCCCTGTATTATTATGCCATCGAACAAGGCCTGCTTAAAGACTGCGAGGAGTTCTACGAGAATAGACATCTCAATTCCGACCTGCTGGCCGTCAATTTTACCGATATGACCGATGAGGAATTTTATCAAGCCCTGCTCGATGCCAACCGGCGATTGATCGATCATTATTTTGCCAAACAAGCCTCGTGGGTAAAGGCCCAGGCCGAGCATCTGTATCTGCATCGGGATGTGACCTTCCGCGGTTTTCGACAACTCTAAGTCCGGGATTGCTACAAAGTATGGCGATGATTCAAGCCAGTCGTTCATCCGAGTACACGTCGACCGTTTTGGATGTGCTGCTGATCCTGCAGCCGTGTCACGATCCTCAGTATCTATACAAAGTCGGTTCCGTTCAGGAAAAACCCTGGTTTGAGAATAAAGCCTCGCTTTGTTTGGACGATCTTCTGGATCAACGCCGTCGACGCGGCTGGCAAAGCGTACAGAGAAGAACATGTGATATCCGTCTCAAACTGGCGCGAAAATACAATGAAATCCAGGCGGCAAGAATCGCAGGCCAGCGATTGACGGATATCCTGATGTGCGACAACATCTCCTTATGGCAATTCATCCCCGCCGCCTGCTATTTCAGCGCTCCATCCATCCGCCAGACCCTCGAATGGATCGAATATGGGACCGACTTAATTACTCGTTATCGACCCTGCTGCCTTCGTATTGTCGGTATGCTTGGGGACCATCACATAAAGATTCTGGAACAGATGCAGCGTCTCTATCAGATACCGATAGTGGCTCGATCCGTACCGCAACCTACTTTTCCCATGGAGCAGACTCCGAGAAGCGACGAACCGGCCGATTCCCTGTTGCAGCGGGTGGAAAAGGGACATTCCTTTGCCGTGGCCGCCTATGCCCAAACTATTCGCAGGCCCGATTCTGTCTTTTCAGGGCAAGATTCGGCTATTCTGATGTCCATTCCCAATGCCTGGACGGGCACAGGCGAACAGGATAAGATCGATCCGTATTTTCATATCTTTGCCGATTTTCTGAGTCGATATACACTACAGGGGATTCGGCTGGAACCGCCCAATTACTTCAATATCCCCGGCAGCAAGAAAAAGTACATCGATTGGGTCCTGTCCGGGCCGAAGGACGGATTTGCCACCCTGTTTTGGGATGAGTTTTACGATCCTGCATTTCTTGTAATGGCCCAGCGGTGGGAGCCGGAATTGTTCAGGCGGTTCGACTATCTATCCCGACATCCCGATTTTCTCTCGGCCTTCTACTGGAACGGGATCAATTTGTTTTCCGTGCTTACATCTTTCTGGCGGGAGGCCTTCGTTACCCATCTGGTCCACACCTGCATCCCGGCCCTCCTGACCGCCCGCCATATGATGGCACACGTCAGGCCGAAGGTAATTTTAGCCGCCTGCGAGGCCTCCGTCTTTGCGCGGGCTGCAACCATCGAAGCCCGTCGAGCCGGCATTCCCTCGATCGCCCTGCAGCATGGTACCATCCACCCGGAGCATGATTATTACCTCCATGATGAAATGGCGGATCAGCCGGATTTGACCCGGCCTTTCAACGGTTTTGTCGCCCCGCGATGCACCCTGGTCTATGGGGATTTTTTCAAAAAAGTGCTCACCGAAATCGGTTGCTATCCGGAGAGGGCGGTTTGCTCGCTCGGTTGCGACTGGCGCACCTTCAACCAGACCGGGCCAGAGCCGTTAGGCCAAAAAACTCAACCGTTGCGTCAGCGCTGGTTTGAATCGGATAAAAAAGTGGCCCTTCTGGCCACTCAGCCCTTCATGGATGAGCAGATCGTCAATCGCATCGCCCAAAAACTCGATCCGCAAACTCATGCTGTTTTCGTCAAGCTCCATCCCGGCGATCAGGAACATGACCTGTATCGACGGGTTTTTTCGCAAAACGGGTTCAAAGTCAGGATTGAACGAAGTTACCTCTATGAAGCGATTGCTATGTCCGATCTGGTAATTTGCTCTCTTTATACAACCGTGATTGCCGATTGCCTGGCGCAGGGAAAACGAATCTACACATTCCAACAGAATGATATGGGTTATACACTGCCGTGGAGCGGGTATGTGATCGATCTGGACTCCGTGGATGAGCTGAAAGGGGGCCCTATGACAGGCGAGCAAAAAACACGGCTAGACGGTTTCCTCCGTTCGATTGGTCACAATCCTGATATGACCCTGGATCATGTTTATGCACAGCTTTATACTCTTTTTACCCGCCTGGGCTTTACGCCTGCCCTGCAATCGTCCCGGGGACCCATGATCCGGCAGAAACTTCCCCAGTCCTGCTCATAAATCCCTCGTTCGATTCCAGATAGACTCATCCTGTACGATATTTGTACAACCCAGGCCCATTGGGACCTGTTTTTTTACCATTCTCCGGTCTGTATACCTCGGCACGCCGTTTGCTCCAAAGAACCGTGAGGCAGTATCGGTATGGCCTCTGACAGGGCTTATAGTGCGCTTTTGGGAGCAGAGAATGAGTACAGTGGCATGGATCCAAGGCAACAACATAGAAACTGCCCTACAGGACTATTACGTCCCCGGACCCGATGAGAATCCGTTTTGCCGCACCGGCCATGTCTATCTGGAACTGTCCAACGAGTGCAACTATGCCGACATTCATAAGTCCTGTCCAGTAAGTCAGTTACGTCAGAATAAAGACATTCTTCCCACCCGTATCGTCTGTGAGGTTCTCGATACACTGAGCGACTACAATTACGCAGGACGGATCGCCTTTCACACCTATAATGAACCCTTAATGGACCCGCGTCTTTTCACCTTCATTGCCTATGCCCGTCGGGTTTGCCCTCAATCAGAGATTTTCATCTGTACCAATGGGTACTACCTCCACCAGGAAATGGCCGACAAACTTGTGCAAACGGGGGTCACCAACATCTATGTCTCCGCGTATTCGGATTCTGAATATAGCCGTCTGGCCCAGATACGGCTTCCGATCCCCTACCATGTCGAGCGGCAAAAGCTCGACCAGCGGCTGGACAGCTATGACCGTCCGCCCACCGGGGATACCCAGCCGTGTTACAATCCGTTATATCAGCTTACGATAACCGCCTCCGGAAAGATTTGTCTGTGCTGTATCGATTGGAAACGCCAATATACGTTTGCCGATCTTTACACCCAGCCCTTTGAACGAGCCATGCGAAATCCTGAAATGTGGAGAATATATGACAGGCTGTCCAAAGGGGACCGCTGTCTGGGCCTGTGCAAACGGTGCCGGTTTTCCCGCGGGCCGTCCCATCCGGAGGAGTCCTCGAATACAACAGACGATCCTGAGTCCGCGGTCGCCGTCGCACAGAATGCCGTACAAATTTCCTTTGGTCCCCGGCAGATTCCCCGATCCGACGCCTCCGACGGGGATCGGCTGTTACAGCAGGCCAGAGAGGCCTTTGACAACGGCGATTATAATTCAGCCTTCGACATCTATGAGCAGTTAGCTGAGGCATTCCCCCAACACACTATCCGAATACTTGCCGAGGCGTATGACCAGTATCAGCGCATATCCGACCGCGACCGCTACATCCTGTATCAGTCGCGGCATTTTCATTTCGGTATCCGGCCCGGCGACAAGGTTTTGGATATCGGCAGCGGAGGTGTTCCCTTCCGCCACGCCACCCATCTGGCCGACCTGACCGTCAGCGACAACTTCCACGGACGAGCCGGGATGCCTTTTCAATACCTGGAGGGTAGGCCGGTCTATGAATGCGATCTGGAAAACCTCCCCTTTGAGGATCATCAATTCGATTTTGTGTATTGCTCTCATGTCCTCGAGCATGTGAAGCATCCCGAAAAGGCCTGTCGCGAACTGGTGCGGGTTGCCGGACGCGGCTACATCGAAACGCCTGCGCCCGCCAAGGACCTGTGCATGGACACCGCCGGCGTCAGCCATCACCTCTGGGGCATCGAAAACCGAAACGGCAAACTTATCTTTACTCCGTATACAAAAATACAAATCAAAGGTCTGAGCTGCGGCATCCTGCGCGACATGGCCTGTTCGCCCCAGACCCCTCGCGAAAAGGCCTTTGCCGCCCTGGTCTATCTGAAGGCGCCGTTGTTCAATACCATGCTCCTGTGGGAAGGCTCTTTTGACTTTGAAGTGCGACCGTCCGAATCGCCGGTTTCCGCCGGGCCAGGTATAGGATAAAAAGGGATAGCGATATCCGTGAACAGGATTCAGCCGATGGACAAAACAGTGGTGAATACACAGAAGCGACCGCGATTCAGCTTTATCATGATTGTGCTCAACGGCATGCCTCTGATCGAATACAGTCTTCGCGCTGTATATGCCTTCGCCCACGAGATCATCATTGTTGAAGGAGCGGTCGAAGACGCGATGTTCGCCGCCAATCCCGATGGCAGCAGCAAAGATGGGACCGTCCAGTTTCTTCAGTCCTTTCCTGATCCGGAGCGGAAACTGCGGATTCTCCGCGGGCGCTGGCCGGAAAAATGCCAGATGCAGAATGCCGCCCTCTCCCACGTAACCGGCGATTATGTCTGGCTGATCGATTCCGATGAGCTCTACCGCAAATCCGACATGGAAAGGGTCGCCGCACTTCTGCAACAGGATCCGGCAATTACGCAGGTGAATTTCATCCCCTTCAATTTCTGGAAGGGCCTGGAATATATTCTGGATTGCCCTGTCTTTCATGAGCCGTCCGGACATTACCGCCGAATCTTCAAATATGTCAGGGGCGCTCGGTTCACTACCCATCGTCCCCCGACTATGATCTGGCCGGGAGAGCCCCGAACCGTCGAACAGATAAAGCTCCTCGACGGTACGACCACGCGAAACATGGGTATTCACATGCATCACTACAGTTACGTTCTCGATTCGCAGGTGGCGCAGAAGACCGAGTATTATGCCCGCCGCGGGCCGCGCATCGTCAACGGCCTGGACCGGGACGAATGGTATCGTCGGTGTTACCAGCAATGGACGCCCGAAAACAGAGCCCAAATCGAAGCCCGATACCCCGTCTGGATCGGCGACCGTTGTTCCTATACCGAGCCATTCACCGGCGATCATCCCGAAGTCATGGCCGAATTCGCACAAAAACATCTGAAAAAAACGGATCTGGTCAAAACCGAACCTGCGATGCCTAAAAAACAACCGGCCGGCAATCCGTCCAAACAGGCCCTGGTCTCCTATATCACGGCCCCCCTTCGCATGGGGCCGGACTATTATCCGCATAAATTCAGCAATCCCGGCATCGCCCGCAGCCTCGTCCGCGTCCTGACCCAAATGGGCTACACGGTCGATTTGATCGATTATGACTGTATGGATTTCCAATCGTCAAAGAAGTACGATCTTTTCATCGGCCATGGCGGATTCAACTGGGAATATCTCAGCCGAAACGTGATCGGCGACGCCGTGCGCATCTATTTTTCCACCGGGACCTACTGGAAGGAGCACAACCACCGCGAAAAACAGCGATTCGACGAACTGTACAAACGCACGGGACATCGCCTTTCCTGTGATCGCCTTGTCAGAGTCAGCGAGGACTTTGCCTGCCACGAAGCCGACGGCATTCTGTGTCTGGGCAATCGAGATTGTGCCGATACCTATCGTCAATTTGACTATCTCATTCCTCTGGACAACGCGGTCTACCACGACGAGCGATACGATCCGAACAAAAAAGACTTCGCCGCCGGCCGCTCGCATTTTCTCTATTTCGGCTCGGCCGGCAATGTCCACAAGGGGCTGGATCTGCTGATCGAAGCCTTTCGAAAAACGCCCCAGGCGCATCTATGGATCGCCGGTCCTCTCGAACAATCCTTTGCCGAACTGTACGGCCCCGTCATCGAACAATCCTCCAACCTGCATTATGTCGGTTTCATCGAGCTGCGATCGCCGCAGTTCTACCAGCTCATGGATCGCTGCAACG
>JAFGGE010000134.1 GCA_016930745.1 Sedimentisphaerales bacterium | reverse complement strand
GTTGGGGGGTGTTTGAAAAGCATAAATCAGCATCGCCGAAGGCGATTCCTTATCTTTTTACCCATAAATTATTCCGAAGAGCCATAATTTTTTTCCTTTTCATTTATTGTAGGCAGAATTCCAGCCAGAAGATTCCCAGTATGGCAAGGTCGTCTATAGTAACCTGTGCATCGCCGGTGAAGTCCCCCATTACAGGCGCCGTCTCGATATGCCACTCCGCCGCCATATAGGCGAACTCTACAAAGTTTATAATCCCATCCGCGTTGAGGTCCATCTCGCATATGAGCGGATGATATTGGGAGTAAACCATGTCGTCCAAACGATAATTTTGCTGATGGGTACCTGTTCCTCCCACTAACCGTACTGAAGTAAAGGGCGTATCAGAGACGAACCCCCAAAATTCGCCGCCATAACTATTGGAAATGAATCCTACATAAGGAGACAAGTCGTCGATGTAAATCAGCAAATAGTTTCCAGAGCCGCCGGGGCCGCCTAAAGTCCAATTTCCCCCATATCCGATAATTGCAGAGGCAAAACTCCATGTGGTTGCAGGCTCATTATTACTGCGGGACGCCAAGACATCCTGATAACACTCCTCCGCTGGGTTGATATGGCCTGATTCGGTAGACACAAAACTTACTCCGATATTCAGTTGGTCGTCAGAAAAATCCTCTGTCACAAACGACCCGCTCAGGGCATTTTCCCACTCAGCCTTGTTGGTATAAACCGTAATCGCTGCTTCACTTACTGGGACCATCGAGGATAGTAATGTTAGTAGCGTTACGCCCAACATCAGTAATTTGCACATAAATCTCCCTCCCTTATCCCAATAGTTTGTAATCTTCAACAAAATCCCTTTTCCCCGCTATTTTCAGCGTTATCCGACTCCTGATGGTTTGTCCACCTTTCAGTGAAATGACTCTCTCTCCGTAGTTGTATTTCCTTGAAGCATTGTCTTATCATACCAACTGAGACTGTCTTTATCAAAAAAACCTTCTCCTATCCAGATTTATAGCGATTATCATATGTAAATAGAGAAAGCTTTTAATTCTCAAGAAAAGACGATTTACAATCAGCCAAACCATTTATATGTGCCATTCCTCCCTGAATACACAACGCTAAAACTTAAATATTTCGCTAATCGAGAAAATGGTTCAACTCCCCACAAGTTGGAAAGTTAAGATGCTTTTTGACACGGATTATACGTATAACAATCTGTATCAATTGACCAAGAAAGAGGTCACCTGGGATGGGGAACGACTACGAGGAGCGGTTTACGTATGACGGATTGGGGCGGATGCTGACGGCCGACAAGGTGGTGGACGATCCATCGCCGGATACGCCGATCAGCGAGATTACGTTTGCGTATAACGACCGGGGGCAGGTGACGGACTTTGATCAGGCCCTGTTCGGCGGCATTTGGGGAAATGGCCTTTTGATTCCATGAGCTTCCTCCAATCATTTTACCACTCTTCCAGGGTGACATCGCGGTGATTTGGTAGTACAATGTTTTCTTGTTGTTTGTGATACTCTGATGGGAAGGAGAGCACGATGAAGTTATGGACAACATCGCCAGGTTTGACTGCCTGGCTGGGCGTTTTTTTATTCTGTCTGACGATCCCCTGTGTCGCCTGGGCCGAGAGTGAAAACCGGGACCGGCTCTGGTACGACCAGCCCGCCAGGGCGTGGACCGAAGCGTTGCCGATCGGAAACGGCCGGCTGGGAGCCATGGTCTTCGGGGGCATTCAAACCGAGCGGATTCAGTACAACGACACCCTCTGGACGGGCATCCCCCGGGACTATTCTAATCCCGATGCGCACCAGTACCTGGACGAAATCCGCCAACGGCTCTTTGAAGGCAAGCAGCGCCAGGCGGAACAGTTGGCCATGGACAAATTCATGAGCGTGCCCCTGCGGCAGGAACGGTACCAGCCCTTTGCCGATCTGATACTCACCTTCGATGGGCATGACGAAGCGACCGAGTACCGCCGGGAGCTGGATCTGGATGGGGCTATCGCGACGACTCGCTATCGCGTGGGAGATGTTATTTATACACGAACGTTGTTTTCCAGCTTTCCCGATCAGGTCATCGTCATCCGCCTGGCCGCCGACAAGCCCGGCAGGCTCAATTTTACCGCGACCAAGAAGAGCCCGCATGAAGGCAGCCAAACATTCCAGGCGGAGGATCGAATCCTGGGGATCAAGGGCTCCGTGCAGGCAACGGTGCAGGGGGAAAACGAGAAGCGAAAGAGCGTCCTTGCCTTCGAGTCGCGCGTGCAGGTCCGGATGACCGGCGGCGATCTTAAGGTCTCTGATAAGCAGATTGAAGTTAGTAATGCCGATACCGTGGTTTTGATCCTGGCCGCCGCCACAAATTATAAAAACTATAACGATGTCAGCGGCGATCCGGCGGCCATATGCGAAAAAAACCTGGCGGCCGTAAGCAACAAGGACTATAAATCCCTGATTTCGTCCCATCAGAGAGATCATCGCAGTTTGTACCGGAGAGTAAAACTCGATCTGGGTATAACCGACGCAGTCAACAAGCCTACGAATGTGCGGATCGCCGAATTCGCCAAAGGCGACGACCCCCAGCTTGCCGCTTTATTCTTTCAATACGGACGATACCTGCTGATCGCTTCGAGCCGGCCGGGCAGCCAGCCGGCCAATCTGCAGGGCATCTGGAACGAGAGCCTCACACCAGCATGGGACAGCAAGTGGACGGTCAACATCAATACGGAGATGAACTACTGGCCCGCGGAACCGGCCAATCTATCCGAGTGCGCGGAGCCGCTGTTTGACATGATCGCCGACGTCTCCGAGACCGGTCGCCGCGTCGCCAGGAATCATTACAACTGTCGCGGTTGGGTGCTGCATCACAATACGGATATCTGGCGCGGGGCTGCGCCCATCAATGCCAGCAACCACGGCATTTGGCCATCCGGCGGGGCCTGGCTGTGCCAGCACCTGTGGTACCATTACCAGTTCACCGGCAACAAGGAATTCCTGCGGACAAGGGCCTATCCGATCCTGAAATCGGCCTCGCAGTTTTTCGTTGATTACCTGATCGAGGATCCCCGGACCGACCGGCATGGGCTGATCAGCGGGCCTTCCAATTCCCCCGAGCTTGGGGGCCTGGTGATGGGACCGACGATGGATCACCAGATCATCCGGGATTTATTTACGGCCACGATCGAATCGAGCAAAACGCTCGATTGCGATGCGGGATTTCGTAGGCTGTTGGAGGAAAAAAGAGCCCGGATCGCACCGATGCAGGTCGGTCAATACGGCCAACTGCAGGAATGGCTCGAAGACAAGGACAACCCGAAGGAGCAGCATCGGCATGTGTCCCATCTGTACGGACTGCACCCCAGCAACCAGATCACCAAACGGGGTACGCCGGACTTGTTTGAAGCCGCCAAAAAGAGCCTTCAATTTCGCGGGGATGGGGGAACCGGCTGGTCGATGGCCTGGAAAATCAACTTCTGGGCGCGTCTGGAAGACGGCGACCATGCGTATGCCATGCTGCGCAATCAGCTTACCCCGGAGCGAACGTTTCCGAACCTGTTTGATGCGCATCCGCCGTTTCAGATCGACGGAAACTTCGGGGCGACCAGCGGCATCTGCGAGATGCTGGTGCAAAGCCACGCCGGGGAGCTGCATCTGCTGCCGGCCCTGCCCAGCGCATGGCTGGATGGATCGGTTAAGGGATTACGGGCACGCGGCGGATTTGAGCTGGATATCACATGGAAGGATGGAAAGCTTACAGAGGCCCAAATTAAATCACTGCTCGGAAACAACTGCAAGGTTCGATACAACGAAAAGGCGATCGAATTCGATACCAAACCGGGCGAAAACTATAGCATCAATAACCGCGTTTTCGAAAAACGATTGACTCTGTGGTACGACAAACCCGCTGACCGCTGGGAACAGGCCCTGCCCATAGGTAATGGCCGTCTGGGAGCCATGGTCTTTGGAGGAACGACCGTCGAACGGATCCAATTGAATGAGGAATCTGTATGGGCCGGGCCGCCTGTGCCCGAGGACCGTGTGGGGGCGTATACCTCTATCGAACAGGCCCGCAAGCTGATCTTCGAAGGCAAATATGCCGAAGCGCAAAAGATCGTCCAGGATAATGTGATGGGACCGCGGATCAGCCCCCGCAGCCATCAGACCCTCGGCGACCTGTGGATCAAAATGCCGGGTGCCTACGACGGCGAAATCCCGCTGACTCATTGGCGGCGCGGCGGGGAAAATGAACAGGAGAAAAGCCAATTCGTAGCTCCAGGCTTTGATGATTCCCAGTGGGCTGAACTGATCAGTGAATCCGGACGGTTTATCAAAGGGGATGGGTCGCTGGAGCCGAACCGGCAGGCTGTTTTTCGGACCCGATTCTCCCTGACAACCGTACAATTGGAGGAAGGCTTTAGCCTGTTAAAGCTTGGAGCAATTGACGATTTCAGCACAATCTATGTCAATGGAACCGAGGTGGGAAAAACCACCGAATATAACAAGCCTTATGAATTTGACATCCATACAGTACTTCGATCTGGTCTCAATGGGATCGCCGTGGTTGTTGGTAACGTAGGCGGCCCCGGGGGGATGACGCCGGCGGTGGTCCTGGCCAAACAATTAAAAGCGCAACCATCCTATTGCCGCGAATTAAATCTGGATACGGCCATCGCGACAACGACCTTTTCCAAAGACGGCGTGACATTTCAACGGGAGGTCTTCTCCACGCCGGTCGATAATGTGCTGGTGGTTCATTTGACCGCTGACCAGCCTAAAAGCATCTCCGTGGACATCGGCCTGGATCGCCTCGCCGATTTCACAACCAAGGCTGTCGCATCCGATACGCTGGCCATGTTCGGTCAGGCCGGCCATAACGGAAAACAACTGGGAGTGCGATACCATGCCTTATTGAAGGCCATTCCACAAGGCGGTACGATCGAGGCAAAAGACAATACCCTGACAATTCGCAGAGCCGATGAACTGGTGCTGCTGCTGGCCGCGGCGACGGATTATTATTTCGGCAATCCCCAGCCGCTGATCATGCGGTATCCGGAACACATCAGTGCAAGCCATCTGGAAAAGGCGCTGAAGAAAAACATCTCTCAACTCCGTTCTGATCATATCACCGCCCATCAGGAGCTGTTTGGCCGGGTGGATCTGGATCTGGGCATCACGCCCGCGGCGGCCAAACCGACGGACCGGCGTCTGACAGCATTGGCGCAGGGAGCAGAGGATCCGGATCTGGCGGCGCTGTACTTCCAATTCGCACGGTACCTGCTGATCTCCTGTTCCCGCCCGGGCTGTATGCCGAGCAATCTGCAGGGGCTTTGGAATGAACACATTGAAGCGCCCTGGAACGCCGACTACCACATTAATATCAATATCCAGATGAACTACTGGCCCGCCGAAGTGACCAATCTGTCCGAATGCCACGAACCGTTTTTCCGTCTGACCGAATCGCTGCTCCCTGCCGGACGCAAAACCGCCCGGGATGTGTACAATTGCCGCGGATTTGTCGCACACCATACCACAGACGCGTGGTTTTTTACCGCTCCCCTGGGAAACGTAGGATACGGGATGTGGCCGATGGGAGGCGCCTGGTGCACCCAGCACTTTATGGAGCATTATCGCTTCACGGGAGACAAAACATTCCTTCGGGATCACGCCTGGCCGGTCCTGAAAGAGGCCTCCCTGTTCTTCCTGGACTGGCTTGTCGAACATCCAGAGACAGGCAAGCTTGTTTCCGGGCCCAGCAATTCGCCGGAGAACACCTTTGTCGCGCCCGACGGAAAACGCGTGAACCTTTCCATGGGACCGTCAATGGATCAGGAAATCATCTGGGACACGTTTACCAACACGCTGGAAACGGCCCGGATCCTGGGCGTTCAGGGCGATTTCGTCCGGGAGGTTCAAAAGGCTCGGGAGAGACTGGCCCTGCCGCAGATCGCCTCGGACGGCCGGCTCATGGAATGGAGCGAGGAATTCAAGGAAGCCGAGCCCGGCCATCGGCATATCTCGCACCTGTTTGCCGTGCATCCGGGCCGACAGTACACTTTCTATGACTCGCCCGAAATGATCGCCGCCGCTCGAAAAAGCATCGAATACCGACTGGCAAACGGCGGCGGGCACACCGGCTGGAGCCGGGCATGGATCATCAATTTCTGGGCCCGTTTCCATGAAGGGGATAAGGCCGAGGAAAATGTGCGGGCCCTGTTGACCAAATCGACGCATCCTAACCTCTTTGACAATCATCCGCCCTTCCAGATCGACGGCAACTACGGCGGCTGTGCGGGCATTGCCGAGATGCTTCTGCAAAGTCATACCGGCCGGATCGAGCTGTTGCCCGCCCTGCCGATGGCCTGGGCCGATGGTTCGGTCAAGGGATTGTGCGCTCGGGAGGGTTTCGAGGTGGATATCATGTGGCGGGATGGCTGCCTGATGGAGGCGGTTGTCAAGTCCAAACTGGGGAACGCCTGTACACTCCGTTACGGCGATAAGGTACTTGAATTCCCGACAACGGCAGGAAAGCAATACCGCCTCAACAGCGCTCTGGAAACAAGATAGGAGGATGAATGATGTGTTCGAGAATGATAACTCTACTGATTCTGATTGTTTCTTTGACAACGTATGCTGTGGCAAACGCTTCCGACAAGCCGGCGCCTTCCTGGCTGCAGGATGGACAATTTTCCTGGGTAGTCGGCACACCGGTACTATTCCCCGTAGATCCGCCGGATGATCATCGCTACTCTGTCAAAGACCCTACGATTGTACGATTTAAGGACAAATGGCACCTGTTCTGCACCATCCGCAGCGAGAAACGATCACACCAGATTGAATACCTTTCTTTCCCCGACTGGAAAGAGGCGGATAAAGCCAAACGGCATGTGCTGGATCTAACAGACGGATATTATTGTGCGCCACAGGTATTCTATTTCCGGCCGCATAAAAAATGGTATCTGATCTGCCAGATCGCGGACCAATCCCGCAAACCCGGATTGCAGCCGGCCTGGAGCACCAACGACAAAATTGACGATGTCACCGGCTGGACCAAGCCGGTTCTGTTGTTCGATAAGCAGCCGGACAATGTCAGCATGTGGATCGATTTTTGGGTTATTTGCGATGCGAACAAGGCCTATTTGTTTTTCACCTCGCTCAACGGAAAGATGTGGCGGGCCGATACAACACTGTCGGATTTCCCAAAAGGCTGGTCGCGTCCAAGGATTGTTCTGGAAGGCGATATCTTCGAAGCATCTCATACATACAAGCTCAAGGATATGGACAACTATCTCACAGTCGTCGAAGCCCAGGCCGATGGACGAAGGTATTACAAAGCCTACCTTGCCGACACACTGGACGGCGATTGGCAACCGCTGGCGGCAACGCGGGAAAAACCGTTCGCCTCGCCGGTCAATACCCGGCAGGCGGAGCACTGGACCGATTCGTTCAGCCATGGCGAGTTGATACGGGCCGGATACGATGAGACATTAACTGTCGATCCGGTCGTCAATCTGCGTTTTCTCTTTCAAGGAGTCAGTGGCCAGGATATGTCGGGCAAACCATACGGTCAGATTCCCTGGAAGCTCGGATTGCTCACTTTTTCCCAATAATTTCAGACAGGCAGGAATACATCATGCGGATAGGTTTGGCTACGCGATATACAGCTTTGAGTTTTTTAACGCTATTTACCGCACTTCTTACGTATGCCGCCCCGCCGGAACCGATCTATCTCTTTGACCTTCGCTATGCCATGCGGTTCAATGCCGACGACACATCGCAGGCCAAAATGGCCTGGGATCATTGCCATGCGGTCGCCGCCCTGCAGGGACTGGTCAATCGGGATGCGCCTCGTTTATACCTGCTCGCCATCGATTCACAGCATCAACGGGGCCAATCCGTCGATCAGTATTGGCTTGATTACCTGCAAGCCGAAGACAACTGGCTGCATAATCGATCGACAAAGACCATCCAAAGCGTGGAAGACCTCATCAAAACCTTTCGCCCCTACATCCAGGGCGTGGTCGTCTATGATCCAAAGGTGGCCGCTACCAGCAATGTCGCCTCCACCATTGCCGGAACGGACCACCTGCTGCCTGTCCGGTATGACACAGCACTAGATAGTCTTTATAGCAAACTGGTTTTAAACGGACCCAAACTGCCCATCAAAATATGGCTTCTCAAACCAAACGGCACGAGTTTGTTTACAGGGAAGGGCATGATTCCCGGAACGAATCGAAAAAGCGTCGGCTCGGCCAAATGCGACGCCTATCTCTGGCTGAAATATCATTATATGGATACCGGCAAGTGCAGCGGCTCGATCGGGGCCTATTATCTCGATCAGTACTGGATCGATAAACCTCGTCTTGCACCGCTCAATCATCATTGTCTGACCAATCACGATTATTTCGTCGCCAACAGGGCGTTTTTCTTCGATCTGGGCGTTTGGGGTGATGAAGTCCCTGTCGACGATCCGCAGCAAACATTGGGGACCGACCTGGAAACGCTGAAAGAACTCTTATTGTCGGCTTATCATCACGGCGGACGAGAGAACATGATCCACATCGGCGGCTTCGTCCCCTGGGCTCATAAATATACCACACACGGCGCGGCGGGCGGCACACACGATCCGGTTCCCAGTGAATGGGAGTACGGCAAGGTAATCAGCGCTTATAACGGTTATATGGATGCCGATGCGATCGGCTACGGGGCTATGGCCAATGCCTCCTTTTACATGCATTTTCCCCTTCAAAAGCGATATCCCCAGAAATGGACCACACGGGCCGAGCTGATGGCCAAAGGTTACCTGACAAGCGACGATAAGGTCGATTTCAAGGGACGTGAATTTATCATCTTCTATGTGGGCGACTACGATTGTGCTGCCTGGCTGTACCAGCGGACGATGGATGTCTGGGACGATCCGAACCGCGGCAAGGTCCCAATGATGTGGGCGATCGGCCCGCATCTGGCGCGTCGAGCCCCCATGGCCATGCACTTTATGCGAACGACAGCCACTCCCAACGACTATTTCGTCGCCGCCGATAACGGCTCGGGCTATTGCGAGCCGGGTATGCTCCAGGAGCCGCGCGGCATCTCTGGTCTGCCCTGCGGTCTGGATGCCTGGGCGCGACATTGCCGACGGGACTACGTCCGCTGGGGACTGACGGTTACAGGTTTTATCATTTACGGGCACGGCCCGGAGCTGAATCAGGCCGGTCTGGATTGTTATGCCTCCTTCAGTCCCAACGGGATCGTCCCGACCGGCGGATTTGCCGAGCTGTTGCATGGAAACATGCCGGTCCTGCGATTCGACCATGACATCATGGAATCCAATCCCGCCGATGCCGCCCGGCACATCTTACTGCGAATGGAATTCCGCCGCCAGAACGGGCACCCTCCTTTCCACTGGTTCCGCAATATCCTCAAAACGCCGACCTGGTATGTCCAAGTAAACGAGGAACTTAAAAAGCAGAATCCCAACGTGGAACTGCTTGACGCCCCGGCTTTTTTTGAACTCTACCGCATTTTCCTGCAAAATCACCCCGAATTCGCCAAAGGAAAACCATGAAATGCAGACCTCGATTCTTCCTGTAGAACTTCCCGGATTCTTTGATAATCTTACTTCTTTAACGGCATCTCGAAATAGCGTCTCCATACTTCATACGCCGGTCGGGCTTTGCCATCCTGGTCCAGAAGTCCGCAATTCCGCCACGCCATGAACACCTCCGGCGAAAAGGATTTGATCTTCTCCCACATGGCATCGTAATCCCGGTGCAGAAAGGAGATCACAAAAACAAATCGACGTTGCTGCGCTGCTGCCAGTAAAGTTTCATAATAGGCCTTCTGCCTGGCCGTCGTCCCATCGATAACCTGACCGGTACTCGGGAACATCAGCCGTTCCGCCGCCTCTCCGGTCTCGGTAATGGCGTACGATTTTTCATACTTATCAAAGTGTTCGGTCAGCCATCGCAGGGATCCGGAGATATCCGTTGTCCCGGCGGCAATAAACGGATAGAAACTGACAGCGATCAGGTCATTGCATTCCATGATCTCATCGAAGGCCACGAGCATATTCTCCTGCGCCTGGCCTTTAGCGGTCAGCATGTTATGCAGCGTAAACGAGGCGAACACTTTTAATTCGGGGTGTTCCATCTTGATTTGGCGATATATATAGCGATGCAGCCGGACATAACCCTTCCATGCATTGGGACTGTTTTGAAAGATTTCATTGACCTCGATCCCGATCCCCAGATAATCCGGCTTGAAAAACGCAATGGCCCGTCGGCAATAATTCAAATAAGCCTTTCGGACCTGCTCGTCATCATACGGTTTACCCCGAAGCTCGTCCGGCAGAGGCATCGCCTTGTCAGCCACCTTCAAATCTCCCCGTCCCGGCGAGACCGCCAGATACACCTTCCCACCCGAAGGCATGGCTTCCTTTTTACCCCTCCAGTCCTCCATCATCTCTTTCGAGAATTCCTTATCATGCAAGGCCTCGGTCCAGGGCACTCCTTCGATATGATGCGCCAGAATATCGGCGTTTTCGCGTGAAAATCTCCGAGCCTCCAGTACCGCCTCCAATGTGATGTCATGGGGAAATCCCGTAAAACCCATCCGGAAATGACGCACCTGCCTTTTTGTGATTACATTGGTCGAGTTCGTTTTGTCTATAGAGCCCAATACACAATTTCCCAATACCGATGTAATCACCAATGCCCATAGAGGAAATAAAACGGATGCGTTCTTAGGATTCGACATCGTCCTATCCTTACTTTGAAGACTATTCACACAATATTTATTTGCAGAATATCCGACCAGCATATATGATTTGCCCTAAAGTTTGCAAGGATAAAAGCCTGTCGTTGCCGAGGTATGCATGAGCAACAATCCGTCGATTCGAGCTCTGGATTCCCTATCCGATGCCGACGTTCCGCTGGCCGGTTCAAAAGCGGCCAATCTGGCACGAATGAGGTATGCCTCTCTGCCGGTTCCCTCCGGTTTTGTCATATCTACGGATGTGTTTCGTGCACACATTCCCATTTCCAATCCGGAAGAGAATCCCCTTGCGATTCGTTCCCAAATCGAAAATATGATCCTTCCCGATGATCTCCTACAACAAATCAGATCACATTACATGGCTTTACAATCCAAGGCTGTTGCCGTGCGTTCTTCTGCAACCGCCGAAGACTTGCCGGGGCATTCCTTTGCAGGACAGTATGATTCCTTCCTGAATATCTCCACCGTGGAGGAATGTATTGAAGCGGTTAAAAAGTGCTGGGCCTCTCTATGGTCCGACCGAGCGGTAGAATATCGACGACAAAAAGGAATCGATCTTGCAGCGATCGCCATGGCCGTGATTGTGCAGGAAATGATCGATGCGGATGTTTCGGGCCTGGTATTTACGGCCAATCCGATAACCGGAGATCTCGAAAAAATCGTCATCGAAGCGGCCCCGGGTCTCGGAGAAACTATTGTCCAGGGCAGGGTAAAACCGCAACGATTTGTCCTCAATAGAAAAAACTTCACCGTATTCGATTGCCAGTTCCCCTCACCCGATGAATCCCCCTGTCTTGAGGAACATCAGCTACGGCATCTCATGCAGATGGCGATTACAATCGAAACAATATTTGCCTGTCCACAGGATATCGAATGGTCCATGAAAGATGGATACATCTGGCTGCTTCAGGCCCGTCCCATTACCTGTCTGTCCAATGCTAATGATACTGACTGGCAAGCTCATCAGATATGGTCCAATGTCAATGCCGGAGAAGTCATTCCGGATGTTGTTACTCCCATGACCAACTCCATCCTCCGACCGAATGTGGTCAAACTCTTTCAAGCGTTTTTGGATATGGGTGGAATCGACATGGATCCATCCCTTCTGATAGGACAGATCGCAGGCCGATATTATTTTAATGTCAATGCCGTTTTCTCCATGATCCGGCATTTCCCCGGAACAAAGGATAAGGATCTTTGGAAAATCCTCGGCGGCAGGGAAGAAGAATTCCTTCAAATAGGCATTACCCGGATTGAACCGGTCTATATCCCTCCCAGCCGAAGACGATTAGGACGATCTTTACGGAGCCTCCTACAATTTATTCCGTGCCTGCTTCCCACCGTCTACAAACGCGCCCAACGAGGCCTCGACGTTGTTACCTCAAATACGGAACGAATTGTACAATTAGACTACTCTTGTATGACCGACCAGGAAATCGCACAAACGATCACGGAAATTGTCTCTGATGCCCTCAACCTGGGCCAGGCGGTACCGCTCATAGCCATTACCATGTTTTATTCAACGATTCTTTTCGAACTGTGCGAGCGCTGGCTCGAAGACAAGAACCATCGTATCGGCAATCAATTGATGTCCGGTGTGGGAGGATTGAATGACGCCCAGTCAGGATTTGACCTGTATGATCTGGCGGCCCTTGCGGCACAGGATCCCTTTGTCAAAGAGGCCGTAATCTCAGGAGAATCTATTGATACAATCCGTGTCAAACTCGAAGCACATAACATCGGTCGGGCTTTTCTTGCTCGATGGGATCGGTTCCTGAACAGGCACGGCCATCATGCACGAGGAGAACTTGAGGTAGCGAACGTTCGTTGGGCCGAACAGCCGGACAGAATTCTGGAAATGGTGCGTAATCACCTGCCCGGACCAGACACGATGAATCCAAAGGACACGCTCGAACATCTGACGCAACATTCGCAGGAAACTCTCATACAATGCCGCAAGAAACTCAATCTCCTGAAACGATGGCTTTTTTCCGCTGTGGTCTCACGGGCCCGCCTGGGCAGTCGGATTCGCGAAAACGTGAAAAATGAATTTGCCCGTCGTGTCGCCACAACACGGTGGATGCTGCTGGAACTTGGTAAACGGCTTACTCAGAAAGGAATCTTCAACAAGCCAGAAGATGTATTTTTTGTTCACTATGATGAACTGTCGCTGATTCTGGACGGCACACTCCAGGATCAAATCCGCAATCGGATTCGACAACGCAGGGCCGAGTATGATTACGATTGTTCTCTGCATCCGCCTTCGATTGTCGTCGGCAGGTTTAATCCTTACCGAAATATCGAAATGGAACCGGATAAAAGCAGTAAAATTCTTGCCGGTCTGGCTGTCAGCCCGGGGATTGCAACGGGTCGGGCGCGTGTCATTTTACATGCCAGTGATGACCTTGTCTTGCAGGGCGAAATCTTAGTCGCCCCGGTAACCGATCCGGCTTGGACACCCTACTTCATCAACGCCGCCGGGATCGTGATGGATACGGGGGGACTGCTCAGCCACGGCAGTATCGTAGCTCGGGAATTCGGTAAACCATGCGTAGTCAATGCCGGTCCGGCCACCAAAATCATACAAACCGGACAAATGCTTAGAGTCGATGGGAACCAGGGGATGGTTATTATCATGGATTGAAGCGTATTGCTGCTTTGTCAGCCCTTCGGGTTTCTTTTTTAACATCCAGTCAATAGTGTAAAAGCGACTACTGCAAAGCAGGTGGCGGAATAACCATCCCATGCTGCTGCGCATATTGCTCGTCCGTCCCATAGGCCCCGTAGAAAGGCACATTGCCGTCCAGCCAGAGATAGAGCCGGCGGAGCTCGGTCTCCTCAAGTTTCACATGCTCGGCGTGTGTCCGGTCGATGATGATCCTGGTCAGTGGGCTCTCATCGGCGCCGATGCGGCCCGGGCGGCTGATGATCGGTTCGATACTGTCCCCGCCCCACTCATACCAGCGGACGAACGGCCTGAGGTTTTCGTAGGATTTCGTGAACTGTCCGGTGGGCACACCGGTCAGCGCCAGTTTGCTTTTGCCGTCGCCCTGGCTGCCGTCATGGCATCGGACGCAGTGCTTGTCCAGGATCGGCTGCACCAGAATCGGAAAACTGTACGGATGGGTCCCCTCCGGCCCCGGCTCTATAGAAGACGGTTCCCGCCGCGAAGCGAGCGTCACGATTTGATTGTCCTTGACATTGCCGATCGGCTCGTGGCACCCCACACAGCCGCGTCGTTCGCCGGGCTGCAGGTACACCACCGAACGCATGGACTGAACCGCCCTGCCCGCCTCGTCGACGGCCTGAAAATACAGCGGCTTGCCCGCCGGAGCGCGGAAATAAGCAGATCCATCCGATTCAACCGGAACAGCGCCCAGCAGCATGCGGGCGCTTTCGGCATTGGCATGGCCGATCCGCGGATCATTGGCCACATGAGTCCGCGACTTCGGCAGCACCTGATAGATGCGAAGCTGAACGATACGACGATCCGACGGCATGGCAAAATGGCTTGCCGTGACATTGCCGACAAGGAATTCCCCCTCATTGCCCAGCTTTTCATCGACCATGCTGGGCACAACGGGCGGCATCGGACGAGGAACCAGCGGAATCGGATACATGCAACTGATCCCTTTGTCCTGGTAGAGCAGTTCCATATTGCCGAATCGGTCAAAATAATACACGCCTGTCTCGGTATCGCGCCGGGTTTCCTTAGCGCTCATGCCCGGCAGCGGATCGAAACTGAACGCCACCAGATACATATCTTCCGACAAGGGCCAGGGACTATGGAAGTAACTTTCCGGCCAGCCTGTCGATTCCGGATAACAGATCTCGGGGGTCAGTTTTTCTATCGCCGCAAACCGATCTTCTCCGGTCCGGGCATCCAGCCCGACGGCACGCGGATCCAGCAGCACCAAAGAACCACCCACATCCGCATGATGAGCCCCGGCGATAAAAACGACCTTTTCCGAATCCGGCACCGCCCGTGGCTGATAGCATGCATTGATATGCATCGTATAGTTGCCGAACAACGCCCGCGTCGCCGTCCCATCCGGATTGGTCACCCACAGACCGTGAAAATTGGCCGCCGAACGATCCACATAATCCCAGCGGATATATACGATCCGCCCATCATGCAGCACCGAAGGATGCCATTCGCTGGTCTCGTGAAAAGAAAGCGTCTGTCGTCGGCGCCATGTCGGATCCAGCCGGTGAAGCGTATGGGCCGGCAACGGCTCCCACGGATTATTACACCGCGTAAAGCCCCCTCGTGCCGAGGACATGAACGCGATCCCCCCGTCCGGCAGCGGACACGGATCGAAGTCATCGTCCGGGCCAAAGGTTACCTGTCGCAGGTTGGATCCATCGATATTTATCGCATGGATGTGAAAACATCGCCGCTCGGTCGAATAGAAATCGGGTTTTTCGCCGTCCGCCCGGGCTGCAAAAGCGAAAAAAATCGTCCGGGCATCGTACGAAAGAGAAAGGGTCGTAAAATTGCCCCTCCCCAGACGGTTGCCCGTCAGATCCCGGACGGCAAGCGAATGTCCGGGCTTTTCCAGCACAAACACGCCGCCGCCTTCAATATCCCCATAATCGTAATAATAGCCCAGATATTCATGCAGCATCTGGCAAATAAACCGTCGCCGTTTCATAAAGACAACAGGTCGATCGGCAATCCGCGGATTCTTTAACGCCGCACTGCGGATCGCCCAGCGCAGATCTCGATACAATACCGCCCGTTCCTCCTGCGTTTGCGATTCGAGCTGGTTCGCCTTTTCTAAAAGCGATTCAAAGGCCGTTCGCTCGCTCCGCAGGTCGGCATGCGAATCGGATAGAACGGAAAACAATGCTTCGCCGGATCGCACAACGGCGGCAATAGCCTGCGGATCCTCACATCTCCGTCCCCACCTCTGTTCCTGGGCGATCCAGTCCGCCTCCACCTGGGATCGAAGTTCTGCATCCGCACAGCGAAACCATTCCGCACGCCCTACGGAGATTGTCAGGGATGCCGGAATAAGCCAGACCAGCGCAATACGAAACATTCGCCTTCTCCGAAATATCGTGCCTATTGTGGCAGGTATTTAAATTTTTGCCCGCCCAGAGAGGCGTCCACCATCAAGCCGGCATCGGTCATAACAAATACCGCAAGCCCGTCCTTATAGTCCGCCTTGACGGCAGCGCCGGTTTCGACCGCTACGGCCGTGGCTTGGGCGCTGAACGCAAATTGGCCGGATCGAAATCGATCCAGGGCCGCCTTATCGCCGAAGAAGATCGCCTCGCGGAAGAACTGGCCGCCAAACGAAAAGCCCAGCGTCGCCTGTTTCATATCGCAGTATCCGACCATCTTACCCTGTTCGTACACCTCGCCCCTTCCGTACGCCCCGCCGATCCAAAACGCGCCCTTGAATACCTTCGGTAATACCGCATATCCATAGGAATCCTTCCGATAAGTCTCAAAAGCCGGATAGTTGGATTGGAACAACGACATCGTCTCGTTCACCTCCGCGCCCAGCACGGCCTTGGACTCTTGTTGTTGCGGCGCTGTCGCACAACCTGAAATCCATAACGCCAAGGCCAGCAGAATGAAGGAGAAAGTCCTTTCTCTCATGGTACGCACTCCTTACAACTCTTGCTCATAATCAAATCGTACAACGGTCTTCTCAAAGTATACACCACGCCGGCCTTTCGCACAAGAGCCCGATCCAAGAGGATCCAGAGCGAAACACCCGCATTGGCTACCCGGTCAGCAAGTCGAATTCCTCGGGGCTCAAGCACTGACGCAGCTTTTGCAGCGCCTGCAGCTCGATCTGCCGTACCCGCTC
>JAFGGE010000133.1 GCA_016930745.1 Sedimentisphaerales bacterium | reverse complement strand
TCTTGAATCAAACTCGCATCTCAAGAAAGACATGGGAACTGTCCTTGATCCCCCAAGGAAATTGGAAGAAATTTATTTTGTTGGAATTTATTTCCCCTCTTTTCTAACCGAATCCTAACGATTCTCATGTTGCCATCTAACGCCCTGCTAATATTATAACGGTTGGCATTAAGAGCTCTGTTCGGGAGCGGCCCGGACACGCGCTGGATGAGCGAAACGAGTGTAAGGAGTTGCAAGGATGAAGAACAAAACCATGTGGATATTGGCGCTGGCTGTGCTGTTTATGGGCGCAGGGGCGGCCAAGGCCGACGAGATCGGCGATCTCAAAAAGGAGGTGGAAAAGCAGTATGACGTACTGCTCAAGATGCAGACCCAGATTATGGAGCTGGAAGCGGCCCAGAAAAAGACCGCCGACGCTGTCGCCAAGGGCGCCGCAGCTCCCGACAGCCCGCTGATGGAAAAGATCAAGTGGGTCGAAAAGCTGCGCATCAGTGGAGATTTCCGGTATCGGTTCGAAAATCAGGATTTCGATACGCGGGGCGATGAACGGGATCGACACCGCATCCGGGCCCGGATCAAGCTGGAGGCCGACATTACCGACGAATGGACGGTAGGAATCCGGGTGGCCAGCGGCAGCAGCGATTCGCCTGTTTCGACCAACCAGACGCTGGGCGGAGACGGCGGAGACGGATTCAGCAGCAAGGATATCTGGCTGGATCTGGCATACGGCGACTGGCATCCCACCGAGGATTTCAACATCCTCTTCGGTAAAATGGAAAATCCCTTCTATGCGGCCGGGAAACATCAATTGATCTGGGACGGCGACGTTACACCCGAAGGCGGGGCCATGAATTACGCCTTTAAGCTTTCGGATTCGATGTCCGCCTCTGTTACCGGCGGCGGATTCTGGGTGGAGGAAAACAGCGACACCGCCGCCAACGGAGCGGATGCGGCCCTGTGGGGAATTCAGGGTACGCTACAGAATGTGATGGCCGATGGAAGCCATCTTCGGGGCGGAGTAAGTTATTATAATTTTACGCATCTGGAAGGCAACGCTTTTGCGAATCTGAACCAGAAAGGCAATACGTGGACGGCGGCGAATACCTATTGGCACGATTATAATCTGTTGGAGGCCTTCGGCGAATACGGTTTCAAGATGGGAGATATGCCTACCACCGCATACGGCACGTACATTCGCAACACCGCCGGCTCGGTGCATGAAGATACGGCCTGGGCTCTGGGGTGCATCCTGAACAAGGCCAAAGATCCCGGAACATGGCAGTTTGGATATGAGTACCGGGACATCGAGGCCGACGCCGTAATCGGCGGACTCAATGATTCGGACTTCGTCGACGGCGGAACCGGCGCCAAGGGGCATCGGTTCAGTTTCACCTACCAGATGGCCAAGAACGTTCAGGCAGCCTTCACGTATTTCTGTGCCGAGCGGCATGACAACGCCATTGCCGGATACGATGGCCAGACTATGAACACGTTCCAGGGCGATATTGTGATCAAGTTTTAATCCTTTGCCAATGTATTCTCCTGCTTATCCTTGTCGGGGAAACCAACCTGATAAGAAAGGGCGATGTCTCAGGACATCGCTTTTTTTTATCCGATGCAAATCCTTCCAAAACACGAAAATCCTAACGTTATGCTAACTGTTTTCTAACCAAATTCTAACAAACGAGGCATGTCCTCTGCTCCTTTTCGAGTAAAAACCTTTTCTTGGACAAAATGCTAGCCAGGTTCTAATGATTTGCTAAAATACCCATGTCGTTTATCCCCTGATGAAAATCAAGTAAGGACTTGGTATGGACCTGGCGTTGCTGTTTTCCATTCTTTTCGAGGTGCTGGGGGGCTTGGGCATCTTTCTGCTGGGCATGAAGCAGATGTCCGAGGGCATGCAGGAGGTGGCCGGCGACCGGCTTCGTCGTTTGATCGGATACGTCACCAACAATCGCTTCATGGCCTGCGGGGTAGGTACTGTGGTCACTTCGATCATTCAGTCCAGTTCCGTCACGACCGTGATGGTGGTCGGAATGATCAACGCCGGTCTGATGACCCTGAGGCAGGGGATCGGCGTAATTTTCGGAGCCAATATCGGCACCACGATGACCGGCTGGCTGCTGACGTTGAAGATTTCCGAGTACGGCCTGCCGATGCTGGGCATAGCGGCGTTTTTTTACCTGTTCTGCAAGAATGACCGCATCCGGTTTGCCGCCGGGGCGATCATGGGTTTGGGGATGGTGTTTTTCGGCCTGGAACTGATGAGCAACGGCCTGCACCCGATCCGCGAGATGGAAGGATTCAAGGTCTGGTTCTCCCGCTTTGAGCCGAACAGTTATTTCGGCGTCATGAAATGCGTATTGGTCGGGGCGGCCTTAACGGGGATCGTCCAATCTTCTTCGGCCACCCTGGGCATTACCATGTCGCTGGCGTTTACCGGAGTCATCAGTTATCCGACCGCCGCAGCGCTGGTGCTGGGTGAGAATATCGGCACGACGGTAACGGCCCTTCTGGCGTCGATCGGAACGACCCGCAGCGCCCGCCGGGCGGCTTATGCGCATACATTATTTAATGTGCTGGGCGTGCTATGGATTACCAGTATCTTTTTTTTGTATATCAAGTTCATCCCATGGCTCCTGCACGTCGATCCGGCGCAGACGGTCTATACGAACGAAGGGACCTGTTATCCAAACGTGAAAATCGCCATCGCCGCCACGCACAGTGGATTTAACATCATCAATACCCTTCTGTTCCTTCCCTTTATCGCCTACATGAGCCGTTTTTTGGAGCAGCTTGTGCCCGAACCCAAAACCCCGGAAAAGCCGCACCTGAAATACCTGGATATCCGCATGCTGGATACTCCCGCCATCGGAATTCAGCAATCCCTCAAAGAGGTTCATCGCATGGGCGAATCCGTAGCGCAAATGCTGCGGGACATGGAACAGGTCCTGAGTAACGACAAGCGGGACAAAGAACGGGAAAGTCGTATTTTTCAGCTCGAAAACGACCTGGACCTTGTCCAGAGAGACATCGTAGAATTTCTCGGGGGGATCATGGAGGGCAATATTTCCCGCGATGTCGCGGAGCGCGTGAGGCGGCAACTCCGCATGGCGGACGAATATGAGTCGATCAGCGACTATATCATGACCCTCCTGAAGCTGCGGCTGAAATTATTTGACAACGAACTGGCGATCTCCGAACAGGGGAAAACTGAACTGCTGGACCTGCATCGGCAGGCGGCGGCCTATATCGATATGATCAATGGTTCGGTTGTGCTTGGCGCCGGAAGGATTCTTAAAGAGGCCCAGGCGCAGGGCGCCCAGATCACCCATCTTATGAAGGAATACCGATCCCAACATTTAAATCGCGTAGAAGCAGGCGAAGCTTCTCCACTGAAAAGCCTGCTTTTTACGGACATGCTGAATGCATATCGACGGATTAAGGATCATGGGCTCAATATTGCCGAGGTCATGGCCGGCGAAAAGTAAGTGGTTTCGCCGGATTATGCGCTTTGGTTTGGGATAAACAAAATCAAAGGGATACAGGCTCATGAGGCGCGGTTATCGCCGCTTTTTGGGACGTCCTATATTTTGAGAGAGAGCCGGTATGATAGAAATGATCTTCAAAACGATTGGAGGATTGGCGCTTTTTCTGTATGGGATGAGTCTGCTGTCGGACGGCCTGAAAAAGGCGGCCGGCAACAAGATGCGGCAGATTCTGGAATCCATGACCAGCAATCCTCTGATGGGATTCACCGCCGGCATGATGGTGACCGCCCTGGTGCAGAGCAGTTCGGCGACAACTGTAATCGTCATCGGACTGGTCAATGCCGGCCTCATGACGCTGCGGCAGGCGATTTGCGTGATCATCGGAACCAACGTCGGAACGACGGCCACCGCATGGATCGTCTCGATCACCAGTTTTGAACTGAAGATTTCCAATTATGCCCTTCTATTTGTGGCTATCGGCCTGATTCTCGACGTCGTCGGCAAATCGCGCAAGACCAAAAGCGCCGGCCAGATCCTGATCGGATTCGGCATCCTGTTTCTGGGGATCGACTTTATGAAAGAATCGTTCAGCGGTCTCAAAAACAGCCCGGCCGTGATCGACTGGCTCCAAGGGCTTGCCGACCGGCCGCTTCTGGCCCTGTTGGGCGGCGCCCTGATCACCATGGTGGTCCAGAGCAGTTCCGCTTCCATCGCCATGGTTCAGAGCCTGGCCGGCAGCGGGGCCTTCGGCAGCGAATGGGAAAATGCGTTAAACATCGCGATTCCGTTTGTCCTTGGCTGCAACATCGGAACCACCATTACCGCACAGCTTGCCGCCCTGCGGACCAATGCCGCCAGTCGTCGCACCGCCTGGGCTCATACCCTGTTCAACGTAGCTGGTTCCGTGATTGCTTTGCCGCTGGTTTATCTCGGCTGGTACGGCAAACTGGTGCATATCGTCGCCCCCTGGGAATTAACGGAATATACGGTCATACCGACGATCGCCGTAGCGCATACGCTGTTCAACGCAGGCACTTCGATATTATTTTTGCCGTTGGCCGGCTGGCTGGAGATGGTGGTCACAAAAATGATCCGGCCTCGACGCGGGGAACTAGCCGGGCACATGGTTGTTCTGGAACAGCATCTTTTGGACACCCCGGCTCTGGCCCTGCAACAGGCCAAACGCGAAATCGTACGTATGGCAAAGGAGGGGAAACGCGCCCTGGAAACGGCGATCGAAGCGCTGATGGCCAGCGACAGAAAAGGGGTGGAGAGTACCCGAAAAATCGAGGATCTGGTGGATGCCTATCAGTTTCAGATCACGACGTATCTGGTGGATCTGTCCCAACGGCAACTGGACGATGAGGTATCCCGCGAGCTGCCGGTCCTGCTGCACATGGTCAACGACCTGGAACGCGTCGGCGATCATGCCGTCAATATCGCCGAGATCGCCGACCGCAAGATCGACCAGGGCGTGGTGTTTACCGATGTGGCCAGCGAGGAATCCAAGGGAGCGGTGGACGAAATCTATCTGATGTTCGATAATGTCATCCTGGCTCTGGGAAAAAACGATATCCAGGCGGCGCATCGGGCCCTGACCAGCGAGAACAAACTGAACCGGATGCAGGTGCAGTTTCGCCGGCACCACGTGCGGCGAATGACCGACGGGGTATGCGGGGCCGAAGCGGGCGTGATTTTTATCGATGTGGTGGACAATATCGAGAAGATCGGCGACCACCTGACCAATATCGCCCAGTCGGTCATCGGAGGCATCCAGTGGGCCGGGGTCAAGGGAAGCATGTTAAGCGGAGAGTATAATGCCCTCGTGGAAAAATAAGCCGTGTAACAGAACCGTTGCGACCGACCAATCAATGGGGACTTCTGTACTAAGCCGATAAACATAGCGCAAGGGATTATCCATGGGCATCGACTGGAAGGAATTAATTTTTTTTGTGACGGGAGGACTGGGCCTGTTCCTTATCGGCATGGGAATGATGTCGGAGGGCCTGAAAGAGGTTGCCGGACGAAAATTAAAACAGGTACTGGAATCCATGACCAAGCAGCCGCTGGTCGGTTTTGCGATGGGGACGCTTATCACCGGCCTGATCCAAAGCAGCTCCGCCACGACCGTAATGATCATCGGTCTGATCAATGCAGGCCTGCTGACCCTTCGACAGGCCATTTGCGTTATTTTTGGCGCCAATGTAGGAACGACCGTTACGGCATGGATTGTATCATTAACTCAGTTTGAAGGTTTTAATATCACGGATTATGCCCTTCCGGCGATTATGATCGGATTTCTCCTGCAGGTCCTGGGAAAGAAACGCAAAACCAAAAGCGTCGGAAAGATCATTATAGGCTTTTCCGTGCTTTTCATCGGTCTGGGATTTATGAAAGATGCCTTCGGCGGACTGGAAGAAAATCCTCAGATTGTCCAATGGCTGGCGGGGATGGGGGGCAAACCGCACATCGCCCTTTTGGCGGGCATGCTCATCACGATGCTGATTCAGAGCAGTTCGGCCGCTATCGCGATTTTCCAGATGATGGCCGTCGGGGGGGCGCTGGGAGAGGACTGGATGAATGTGCTGAACCTGGCGATTCCCTTCATGCTGGGCAGCGACATCGGCACAACCATCACAGCACAAATCGCCGCACTTCAAACCAATGTCCCGGCCAAACGAGCCGCCTGGGCGCATACCATGTTCAACGTTATCGGCGTGGCGCTGGCCTTGCCTTTTTTCTATGCCGGGCTCTTTACGAAAGCGGTTCTGGCGATCAGTTGGTGGCAGCTTGGACCAGGCACGATTTTATCCACCATCGCTGTCGCTAATACCCTTTTCAAATTAAGTTGTTCGGGACTTTTTCTTCCCTTTACCCGGCAACTGGAAGCCCTGGTCAACCGGATAGTCCGACAGAAAAAAGGAGAAATCCTCGCCCAGCCGGTCGTTTTAGAGGCTCGGCTGCTGGATACGCCTGCCATCGCCCTGGAGCAGTCCAAACGGGAAATCGTGCGAATGGCCAGAGAAGGAAAACGCGCCCTGGAAACGGCGATCGAAGCGCTGATGGCCAGCGACAGAAAAGGGGTGGAAAGCACCCGAAAAATCGAGGATCTGGTGGATGCCTATCAGTTTCAAATCACGACCTATCTGGTGGATCTGTCCAAGCGGCAACTGGATGAAGAGGTATCCCGCGAGCTGCCGGTGCTGCTGCACATGGTCAACGATCTGGAACGCGTCGGCGATCACGCCGTCAATATCGCCGAGATCGCCGATCGCAAGATCGACCAGGGCGTGGTGTTTACCGATGTGGCCAGCGAGGAATCCAAGGGAGCGGTGGATGAAATCTACCTGATGTTCGATAATGTCATCCTTGCCCTGGACAAGAATGACATCCAGGCGGCTCATCGGGCTCTGACCAGCGAGAACAAGCTGAACCGGATGCAGGTGCAGTTTCGCCGGCATCATGTGCAGCGCATGACCGACGGGGTATGCGGGGCCGAGTCGGGCATAATCTTTATTGACGTGGTGGACAACATCGAGAAGATCGGCGACCACCTGACCAATATCGCCCAGTCGGTCATCGGAGGCATCCAGTGGGCCGGGGTGAAGGGAAACATGCTCAGCGGCGAATTTAACGCTCTTTCCGATGCCGGATAGAATTCCCCCGTTTGGAAAAAAAGCCATCGATTGCTCGCGGGATTCTAACGGTGTCCTAATACTGGACTAACAAACCGGACGTACCCTTTAGTAGTACATTGGGAAGGAATAAGAAAGGTATGTTAAGGAAAGGGCGCGGCATGAGAAAAAGGAAAGAAAAAACGGTCAAAACGTTTGTTGGAACCCTGCTGATTTGTGCAGAGTTTGTAGCAGTAACCCTTATGGCGGCAAACCATGTAATGGCCCAGACCAGCCGTCTGAATATCCAGGGCAGCACGACGGTCGGTCCCATCGGCGACGCTTTTGCCGAGGCTTATAAAGCGATGCATCCGGACTTGAATATCACCGTCAATAAGACCGGCAGCGGCGACGGAGCGGCGGCCATCGTCGATGGGCGCTGCGATATCGCCATGATGAGCCGTTTTATGAAAGATACGGAATTCAAGAAAGCGGTCGTCAACGATATCTTCCCTGTGGCTCATGTGATCGCGATGGACGGCGTATGCGTCATCGTGCATCCTTCCAATCCGGTAAAAGCCCTTACCAGCGCCCAGGTGCGGGCCATTTATAAAGGCGAAGTAACCAACTGGAACCAGGTGGGCGGACCGAACCTGCCCATCGTGGCCATCAGCCGCGACACCTCCTCCGGAACGTATGAGACCTTTGAAGAATTGGTCATGAAAAAGGAAAAAATGGCTTCCGGCGTCGAATATGTAAGCTCCAATCCCCAGGCGCATGCTCGCGTTAGCACCACCAATGGAGCGATCGGCTACGTCGGCCTGGGCTTTCTGGATATGAAGGTCAGGGCCCTGCAGATTGATGGCATAACGCCCAGTCGTGAGACGATCGCCAAGGGTAAATACCCGGTAAGCCGACCCCTGTTTCTGTTCACCAACGGATATCCCAAACTGGGCTCTGCGATCCATGAGTTCTGCACCTTTTATCTGACCGAAAAGGGACAGGAAATCGTAGAGGCCAAGGGATTTGTTCCCCTGACCAACTACTAACGATAACGGTATACGAAGACGACAAGAGTCGGCCGCCCACGTTCTCTTGCGGTCGCGTTTAAAATGGATGACCCATAGGGAACAAAAACGCATGACAAGGACCGGGCCATGAGACAGTCGGACAGGTCACCGAATGTGGGTGTGGCAAATAATACATCCGTGCAGGCAGTGGTCGAGTTTTCTCGGCCACTGCTTCTTACCCCCGGCCAGGATTTATTTGGATACCTGGCCAGCCGGGCGGGGCGGGCCTTCATTTTCCTGGTTACCTGCGTTTCCGTGCTGGCCGTTCTCCTGATTTTTTATTTCATCGTTCGCGAGGCGGTGCCTTTCGTCATGCTGGGATCTGTTAAGGAATCACTGGCTCGCGTGGTAGAATTTCTGACCCGTAAAAACTGGTTTCCCGAACATGGTGAACATCCTGAGTTCGGCGCCCTGACGATCATTGTCGGATCGGTCTATGTGACGCTGGTGGCCCTGGTATTTGCCGTGCCGCTCGGCGTGCTTTCGGCGATCTTCCTGAGCGATATCGCTCCTTTTTCCGTCCGTGAAATCACGAAGCCCGTCATCGAGCTTCTGGCGGCCATTCCCTCTGTGGCATACGGTTTTTTTGCCATCGTGGTAGTCGCTCCATGGCTGCAAAACAAGTTCGGTTTCACTACCGGGGCCAACGCCCTGAATGCCGCCATGATCCTGGCGCTGATGGCGGTGCCGACCATCATCAGCGTCGCCGAAGATTCTCTCTCGGCTGTAGGACGAGAGATTCGGGAGGCCTCTTACGGATTGGGGGCAACGCGGACCGAAACCATGCTCAAGGTGGTGATCCCCGCAGCGCACAGCGGGATTATTGCGTCGATTATCCTGGGGATGATGCGGGCCATCGGCGAGACCATGGTCGTGTGGATGGCGGCGGGTATGGCGGCCCAGATCCCTTCTCCATGGTGGGATTTGTCTCAATCGGTCCGCCCGATCACAGCCACGATCGCCCAGGAAATGGGCGAAACGCCCCAGGGCACCCCACACTATTATTCCTTGTTCGCCCTGGGAGTACTGTTGTTGATCTTTACCTTCAGCCTGAATCTGGTCAGCGAACATTTCATGTCCAGGGTTAAGCTCAAAGGAGGATCGGCATGAGCGCCCATATGACGATTCGCAGGGTCTGGGATAAGGTCTTTACCACGCTTTCCGGCGGGTCGGTGGTCATTCTTGGAATCCTGCTGGTAATCGTCCTGGCGCCCATGCTGGGCAAAGGCTGTTCGGCGGTGTTCTTTCGGGAAACCATTGAATTCCGCAAGATGGAATTCGCCGAACTTGGACGGGGAGACGAAGAAAAGCTGAAAGAAGAGGTAGCCCAGGTCACAGAAGCACGAAAACCCATCTATGATCTGTTAAACCAATTCAGCGAGGGGATCGATACCCAGCGACAACGCGACCGGGCACGCGAGATTTACCGCCTTTATGGAGAACAACTCCGGCTCAAAGACACCCCGAGCGAACAATACAGCGACCTGCGGGGACGAGCCAAGGATCTGCGGGATTTGCTGCAAGAGGCGTATGAAGCGACCGAAGCCGAAGCCGCCAAAGCATTGCTTCAGAAAGTCCTTGATAAACGTAATGATCCTGTTTTCCGGGATACCGCCATCAGTGAATATTTTCGCATGGCCGATCGATACATGCGGACCGTCGAAACCATCGACCTGTCCAGACGAGACCAATACGCGACTGCTTTAAGTGAAGTGCAGGAAGCATTGAAAAAACTTCTGGGACCTCGTCCCGGGGAGGACCTGCCTCCGTTGGCCGAGAACCGATACGGAGCGACACGCTGGGATCTTGTCCAGCGGGATCTGGACCGGTTGTTATTTCACAGAGAGTGGGAGCAAGTCGAGCCGGATCAACCGCTGGTCGAGAAAAAAATTCCCAGAACCGATCCGTCACAGTTCGGCGGGACGGATCTGGAGCCGTTGTTTGGAATGGTGAAAAACAATCTGGATGCCCTTTTTCAACCGCAGCGGCGGTTTTACTGGCAGTATTTCATCGACTCAAGCACGCCAGGCCACTTTTTTGGAGGGGCCGGGCCTGAGGTGATCGGCACCTTGCTCCTGTCGATTTTAGCCATGCTGTTTGCTGTGCCGCTGGGGATCGTTTCGGCCGCTTATCTGGTCGAATGCGGCGGGGATAACCTCATCATTAAAATCATCCGAACCTGCATCAACACGCTGGCCGGCGTACCAAGTATCGTGTTCGGATTGTTCGGGCTGGCCTTTTTTGTCTTGTTTGTTTTCGGGAAACCCTGTATTCCAGCCGCCTCGCTGACGCTGGGTCTGCTGGTGCTTCCCGTGGTGATCCGGGCCAGCGAAGAGGCCATCCGTGCCGTGCC
>JAFGGE010000132.1 GCA_016930745.1 Sedimentisphaerales bacterium | reverse complement strand
GCATAACGTCGAATTCGCCTGGCTGCTCCTGCATGCTTTGGATATTCTCGATTTGCCTGTCGATAAGTACGAGGACACGATCCGCAAGGCTCTGATGCACACCGTCGATAACGGCATCGACCGGGAATTCGGCGGCGTATTCGTGGAAGGCCCGCACGCCGGCGGCGTGTACGACCGGGAAAAGGAGTTCTGGCAGCAGGCCGAGGTCCTGATCGGCATGCTCGAAGCGGTCCTGCGATTCGGCCCCGATTCGTACTGGCAGGCGTATTACAACGTCCACCGCTTCGTCTTCGACAAGGTAATCCATCACAAAGTCGGCGAGTGGTGGCCCCTGCTGAGCCGCGAAGGACAGCCTATCTGGACGCATATGAGCCATTCCTGGAAAATTAATTATCATACCGTTAGGGCAATGATCCAGTGCATCCGGCGGTTGGAAAAGATCCAGAAAATCCTCTGACCATCGGTATTTTCAGTAAGAACGAATGGATTTCAGACCGGAAAACAGGGCTTTGTTCTTATAATATTATAATATATGCTAATATACAGGCCGCCTTGCATCCAAAGAAAACATCTGCTTCCGTCAAATTTCCCCTTGTAAATTGTCGATAGGGGCCTATACTGTTATGTTTTCTGTGATGATAGAAACAAGATTCCGAACAGGGATGTTCATAAAAAGAAAGGCGCCGATTTTTTATGATTAAGGTCAGAGCACGGGCTGGAGAATCGATCCAGCAGATGGTCAAGCGGTTTAAGAAAATGTGCGAAAAGGAAGGCCTGATCCGGGACATCAAGCGGAACAGTTATTACGAGAAGCCTTCCGAGAGAAACCGCCGTAAGCGTCGCAAGGCCCAGCGGGCCGCGACTCTGGCCAGTCGCTAATCGGCATCAATCCAAACAATCGATGTCCGGGCAGGTTGGGGCGATTCCCATACTTGCCCGGACTTTCTTTGCGCTTTCCGGGAACGATCGGGTATGATAGGGGCCTCTGGTGCGCCCGGCCCGGATACAGAGAGCGGATTTTACGATGGCAGAGTTTGAACTGGTAAGCGAATTTCAGCCGCAGGGCGATCAGCCCCATGCGATCGATCGTCTGGTGGAAGGGCTGCGCCGGGGACGGCGGTTTCAAACCCTGATGGGAGTGACCGGAAGCGGAAAGACTTTCACCACCGCCAATGTGATCCGGCATTTCGACAGACCCGCTCTTGTGATCTCGCACAATAAAACTCTTGCCGCTCAATTGTTCGAGGAACTGAAGGGATTATTCCCCAACAACGCCGTCGAATATTTCGTCAGCTATTACGATTATTACCAGCCGGAGGCCTACATTCCGCAGCGCGATATCTATATCGAAAAGGACGCCTCGCGAAACGACGAGCTGGACCGACTGCGGCTTTCCACGACGACCAGCCTGATGTCGCGAAACGATGCGATCATCGTCGCCAGCGTATCGTGCATTTTCGGTCTGGGCTCGCCCGAGGATTATCAGGCCAGCGTAGTCGCCGTGCGGGTCGGCGATTCGCTTGAGCGAAACGATTTTTTGGGACGACTGGCGGATATCCAGTATGAACGGAATGACATCGAATTTGCCCGGGGATTGTTCCGCGTCCGGGGCGATACCGTCGAGCTTTGGCCGTCCTATGAATCTTTCGCCGTGCGGTTTGAATTTTTCGGCGATCAGGTCGAGCGAATCTGTTATATCAATCCCGCCTCCGGCGAGATTCTGGCCGAGGAAAACCAGATCTTTATTTACCCGGCCAAGCATTACATCCTGCCCGCCGATCGTATCGATTCGGCATTACGCGGAATTGCCGAGGAGCTCGAACAGCGTCTGATCCAGTTACGGCATCAGGGTAAGCTGCTGGAGGCTCAGCGACTCGAAGCGCGGACGAAATACGATATGGAGATGATCCAGGAAGTGGGCTACTGCAGTGGGATCGAAAACTATGCGATGCATATGGCCGGCCTCAAACCCGGATCCAGACCGTATACGCTTATCGATTACTTCCCTGATGATTTTCTGCTGATTCTGGATGAATCCCATGTGACGATTCCCCAGCTTCGGGCGATGTACGCCGGGGACCGCAGCCGCAAAGAGGTTCTGGTCGAGCATGGATTTCGTCTGCCCAGCGCCCTGGAGAACCGCCCGCTTCGATTTGAAGAATTCGAACAATTGTGGAAGCATGTGGTGTTCCTGTCGGCCACGCCTGGTCCCTACGAGATGCAGCAATGCGACGGCGAGGTGATCGAGCAGATCATCCGGCCGACCGGACTGGTGGATCCGGAAATCTTTATTCATCCCGCACGGGAGCAGATCGTTCATCTCAAGGGCGAGATCGAAAAACGCGTCGCCGTAAATGAACGGGCGCTGGTCACCACGCTGACCAAACGCCTGGCCGAGGACTTGAGCTCGTATCTGAAACAGCAGGGCTTCCGCTGCGAGTACCTGCACAGCGAGATCGAGACGCTGGAGCGGGTGGAAATTCTCCGGAATCTGCGGAAAGGGGAATTTGACGTGCTGGTGGGGATCAATCTGCTGCGGGAAGGGCTGGACCTGCCGGAGGTGTCCCTGGTGGCCATTCTGGATGCGGATAAGGAGGGTTTCCTGCGAAGCGAGACCTCCCTCATTCAGACGATCGGCAGAACGGCCCGGAATGTCAACGCCACGGTATTTCTGTACGCCGACCGCGTCACCGCCTCCATGCAAAAGGCGATTGACGAAACCCGCCGGCGGCGTACAATGCAGCTTGCCTATAACGCCGAGCACGGGATCACTCCTCAGACGATCCGAAAGGAGATTCGCAGGGAACTGAGCGACCAGTTGCGGGCGCGGAAGGTCGCCCAGGAAGCGATTCAACTGGACGAGCAGGAATACGACCGAACCGAACTGGCCGCGGAGCTGGAACGGGAGATGCTCGCCGCCGCCGAGGCCCTGGATTTCGAACGGGCCGCCGTGCTGCGGGACAAACTTAAGGAAATTAATGCCTTACCCGACTTGCAGGAAAAACCATCCCGGTAAATAGGAAAAACGCAAATGAAAAACCTTAATATGGACAAAGTGCGGGTGCTGATCGATCTGGCCGTGGAGGAGGATTTCGGGCGGGGCGATCCGACCAGCGAAATTATGGTCGATCCGAAAGAGCGGGTCAAGGCCGATATCGTCACGCGCGAAGAGATCGTCGTCTGCGGGATGGGGATCGTGCAAGAGGTGCTCAAACGCTACGACAAGCGGCTGCGGCTCAAGGTGCTCAAGCAGGACGGCGAACGCGCCAATGTGGCCGACCGGCTGGGCGTGATCTCCGGGCCGCTGCGATCCATGCTCAGCGCTGAGCGGGTGGTGCTCAATTTTCTCCAGCGACTGTCCGGCATTAGCACGATGACATGGAAATTCGTCAGCGCCGTCCGCGGAACACGGGCCAGGATATACGATACGCGAAAAACCACACCGGGCTGGCGGCAATTGGAAAAATATGCGGTTCGCTGCGGCGGCGGTTACAATCACCGTATGGACCTGGGTCAGGCGGTGATGTTCAAAGACAATCATATCGCCGATCTGGGTCGCAATATAATCCCCCGGCTCAAACAGATGGTCTCCGAGGCAAGGAAGCGGCCGGGCGTCAAATTTGTGGTCGTGGAAGTGGACCACGTGGACAACCAGCTCGACCGCGTCCTCAAAGTGCCGGGGATCGATATCATCCTGCTGGACAATATGGGTCAATGGCAGCTCAAACACGCCGTTGCAATGCGCAATGAAGTGTGCGGCAGAAAGCCCCTGCTGGAGGCCAGCGGCGGGATCACGCTGAATAACGTCCTTACCGTGGCCAAGTGCGGCGTGGACCGTATCGCCGTCGGGGCGATTACCCACTCTGCGGTCGGCGTGGATATCGGTCTGGATCGATAAGGTTCCTTTCGTCTGTTTCTTGTTGCCCATGGCCGCCCGAGAATACAAACCGCTCGATGCCGATGCGATAGAGAAAAATCTGGCAAGCCGGCGGATCGGGAAAAAAATCCTGATCTTTCGGGAAACAGCCAGCGCCAACGATATCGCCTGGGAGTATTCCGGCAATCCCGAAAACGACGGGCTCTGCGTTTTTGCCGAGCACCAGACGGCCGGCCGGGGACGGCATGGAAACCGCTGGCTGGCTCCTCCGGGACAGGGTCTTCTGGCTTCGATTCTTCTGATGGACTGGACCGCCGGCGCCGACCTGCTGACCCTGGCGGCCGCGGCCGCCACGGCAGAAACCATTCAACGACGGGTCGATGCGGAGGTTCGCATCAAGTGGCCCAATGACATCCTGGCGGGATATCGCAAAATCGCCGGAATCCTGGTGGAATCGAAAATCGGCAAGGCAGCGCCGATCTACGTTGTCGGAATCGGGATCAACTGCCATCAGGAAAGCGAATTTTTCGATCGTGCCGAATTGGCCATGCCCGCCACCTCCGTCGATCTTCACCGATCCGATCCCGTCGACCGGAACGACCTGGCGCGAAACCTGATCGAACAAATGGAGGATCGTCTTGCCGTTGCGCGGCAGGACGAACGAGTGATCGTAGAACAATGCATGGCGATCAACAGCCAGTTGGGACGCCATCTTGTCGTGGAATACCGTCGGCATCGGTTTTCCGGAACCTGTATCGGAATCGATCCTATACAGGGTTTGATTATGCAGCTGGATCGCGGGGGAGTGAGTATGTTTCCGGCTTGTCAGAGCCGAATTGTCAAGGAAATCCACAAGCCCGATTCGGAGCCGAATCCTTAAAAAACAATAGAAACCTTACAATTCCCGGGTATACTACGGCCGGCCGGATTTCGGGCTTGAAGCGTTAATGGATACTGTGTCTAGGGAGAGACATCCATGTCCTGGTTTGAGTCGGACACGTTTACTTTTGTGATACTGCCCATTCTTATTTTTCTTTCTCGCATCTGCGACGTCAGCCTAGGGACGATTCGGATCATCGCCGTGTCGCGCGGACATCGTTTCCGGGCGGCTATTCTGGGCTTTTTCGAGGTCCTCATCTGGATCACCGTCATTAGCCGCGTTATGCAGAACCTCAATAACATCTGGTGCTATATCGCTTATGCGGGAGGCTTTGCGACCGGCAACTATGTGGGCCTGTTGATCGAACAGAAACTGGCGATGGGACAATTGATAGTGCGGATTATTTTCCGTAAGGAAGCGAATGAACTCCTTGCCGAGATGAACCGTCGGGGATTCGGCGTAACCTGTATCGAAGGCGAAGGGGCCAAAGGACCGGTGCACCTGCTGTACAGCGTGGTCCAGCGCAATGATCTGGAAGAACTCCTTTCGCTGATCCAGGAATACAATCCCAAAGCCTTCTATTCGATTGAAGACGTGCGGCATGTCCGGGAAGGCATTTTCCGCACCTCCAAACATCCGTTCGGACATTTTCTCAGACGGCGAAAGGCCAAGTGATCTTCGGCACGGGGCGATCGGGGAAAGGGACATACGATGGGCAAACACCAGACCAACAAATCGGGAAGGTCTCGATTGATTCGAAAGCGTGCCAAAAAAGCGGGCTTGCCGCCAGGGACATTGATTTCCGAAACCGATCAGGTCCAGATTGCCGCCCGTCTGAGCCTCCTGGATTATGACCCGGAACAAATCACGGAAAAGGAAATCAAAACCGTCCAGGAAAGCTACCCCTTCAAGGATAAGCCTACCGTAACCTGGCTGAACATCGACGGGCCAACCGCCGCTGTAATCGAAGAGCTGGGAACGCATTTTAATATGCACCCCCTGATTCAGGAGGATATCCTCACGATCGGCCAGCGGCCCAAATTCGAGGAATATGAAGACCATCTGTTCATCGTGCTGGAGATGATGCGATACGACGACCAGAGGAGTATGATTAAATTCGAGCAAGTCAGCCTGGTGGTGGGAAATCGGTTTGTCCTCAGTTTTCAGGAAGAAGTGGGCGATGTGTTCGATGTGCTGCGGGAACGAATCCGCAGCGCCAAAGGAAAGGTTCGCAAAATGGAGGCCGATTACCTGGCCTACACCCTGATCGACGCCATCGTGGATCATTATTTTCTGGTCCTGGAAAAGCTGGGCGAACAGATCGAAGCCCTGGAAGACATCGTTCTGGCCGATCCGGATACGAGCGTCAGCGGCCGGATCCATCGGCTCAAGCGAGAGCTTTCCCTGCTGCGACGCAGCGTCTGGCCGCTACGCGAGGTGCTCAGCCATTTGCAGCGAACCGAATCGCCTTTGATTCGGGACACGACGCGGCTGTACCTGCGGGATGTGTACGACCATACCATCCAGGTCATCGATACGATTGAGATATTCCGGGACATGGTGGCCGGCTTGCTGGACCTGTACCTGGCGGCTGTGAGCAACCGGATGAACGCGGTGATGAAGGTGCTGACCGTTATTGCGACGATCTTTATGCCGCTGAGCTTTTTTGCCGGCGTCTACGGCATGAATTTTAACCACATGCCGGAACTGAAATGGCGATGGGCCTATCCGTTGGGTTTCTGGATTATAATTATCATCTCCGCCGGCTCGATGCTGTTGTATTTCAAGAGGCGCAAATGGCTGTAACGATCCGCTCCCGTTAACGGCGGCAAGGTATATAGGGGCCCGATTCCGTCCGGCAGATAACCTGCCTATCGTTTAAACGGATACGGGCATAGCGCAGGATCGAACCATCGTCGGCGATGCCGAACAGATCCAGAACATCGCTCCCCCCGGATCCACCCCGAACCGTATTGGTAAAAAATGTCCGCAGGGGTTTTTGGAGGGGGATTTGCATCCAGTTCAATTCGTCAAAAACCTGTGGAACGGAGGCGATAAACATACCGAAGGCGGCCTTGCCGTCCGTTTTCATCGTTCCGGAAAGAACCACATGAAGCCGGTTGCGGCTGTCTATGTGAAATCGTGCATATGCCGGGATCAGTCCGTCCGTTTGATCTGTCCGACTTGCCGCCAGCGTCCGGCGACAGATCGCTTTGCCGGATCGGACGACCACATATTCCAAATCTAAAGTCATCTCCTGGCCGGGGAAGTACGCATCTCTCAGGAAAGCGTATTGATGCGGCTGTCTGAGATACAGAACATGGACCAAGCCATCGGAATCCACATAAAGATCCAGATTCGCAATATGCCCGGCGGTATCCTCCACGCTATCGACCTCTATCGGTTCACTAAAAGGATGGTTTCGGATGTCCGGCGTATAACTGTAAAACAGCCGACGGAACACGTAATCCCATTGACGGCCAAGTTTCTCGAACTTGAGTTTTCTCCATTCCTCGTTCGGCTCGACGATATCGCCGATGGCCAGGATATGAGCGGATCGGTTTTGCAGAGAAACCTGCGGATAGCACGAGCGAATCGGAAAGGAAATTTTTCCTTTGGCATGCCAAGATCCCTGCGCATCCCGAAAAGATACGAACTGCTGGCCGGTTTGGGCGTCGATATTCACCAACAGGAGTTCTTTGTTGATTCCATCGGCCGCAAATCCCCGGTAGGAATGGTCGGTAAAATGGGGCCTCCCCTCCCAGGACGGCTCGTGAACCACAGAGGCTGCGCCGGGTTTTTTTCCGTCGAATTCCAAAACCAGCGGTTTACACGGACCATATTGTGTGCCCGGCGGCTCGGTGGACGGATTGACGGACAAAAAGACGGATTGATCGCAGAATACACCGACAGGACATGGTTCACGCTGACGGAATTCGCCCTCGCAGCGAACCATAGTCCATGATTCGTTATTGGTGCGATGCCATAACTGCCAGCGGGTGTTACACAGAGGAGGGACGTCGGTTCCCGTTTCGATGACCGAGACAAACACATCTTCGCCGCAGCGGGCGACCAGCGGCGCCCCATAACACCACAGCGGACCGGCCCCGTTATGGGCCGGGGCGACGGAAGTAATGATTTCCTCGACTTCGACAACAGGTTCACTGCGGACAATATAACAAGGAAGAAGAATCAGCAGAATCGAAAATATCCTTGTACGGGCATAAGAGAAAAAGTCTATGTTTTTACCTGTCATTGTTTGACCCTTTCCAGACATCTCCTAG
>JAFGGE010000131.1 GCA_016930745.1 Sedimentisphaerales bacterium | reverse complement strand
TGAAAGGATTCATCAATACCCTGGTTCGGATCGGCTACGACGGCCCCGTCGAATGCGAGCCCTTCGACCAGGAGCTGCGCGGCCTCGAAGCCGCCGACGCCCTGCAGAAAACCGCCGATGCCCTCACCCGTCTCTGGGCCCTGATCGAATAAACGAAACGGATTTGCTGCCCTGCGATTTCGAATCCATACAAAATCAGGATGGCGGCCTTTTGCTTTGCAAAAGTCGGGTCTTGCCGTTTATACTGATGCCGGCAGGGGAGGGGAAGTCGATCTGTCGAATACAGGATTGCAAGCGGGGATAAATCGATGGATATCGAAAAAGGTCTGACGGCCGAAGCGGTCTTATGGGGCCCCAGCGAAGGGGGCAAGGTGCAGTGCTTTCTGTGCAGCTTCCGGTGTGTGATCCCGCAAGGGCGGCTGGGACACTGCGGCGTGCGAAAAAACGTGGACGGACGCCTTCAGTCGCTGAATTTCCACCGTGTCTGTGCGGCCAATGTCGACCCCATCGAGAAAAAACCGCTCTTTCATTTCCAGCCGGGCAGCAAGAGCTTTTCCATCGCCGCGCCGGGCTGTAATTTTCGCTGCGATTTCTGCCAGAACTGGCAGATCAGCCAGATGGCCGAGGCCGAAGGCGATCTGTACGGCCGCTCGATCCGCCCGAAGGATATCGTCGCCTCGGCCCTGCACGGCCAGTGTAAAAGCATCGCTTATACCTATACCGAGCCAACGGTTTTTATGGAACTGGCCGACGAGTGCGCCCGTCCGGCCCGCAAGGAAGGATTGGCCAACGTCTTTGTCAGCAACGGGTACATGACGACCGAAGCGATCGAGTTTGCCCGCCCCTGGCTGGATGGGATCAATATCGACCTCAAGTCGTTCCGGGAGGACTTCTACAAAACCCTCTGTCACGCCCGGCTGGAACCGGTATTAGAGACGATTCGCTACATCGCTAAAAAAACCGATATCTGGATGGAACTGACGACGCTGATCGTGCCGGGGCAGAATGACTCGGAGCAAGAGTTGCGCGACTTGGCCCGGTTTATTGCCGCCGAAGCCGGCCGACATGTGCCCTGGCATGTCAGCCGCTTTTATCCGCAGTACCACATGGACGAAACGGAGCCGACTCCGGTAAAAATGCTCCAGCGGGCCTACGATATCGGCAGGGAAGAAGGCCTGCAATTTATTTATATCGGCAACCTGCCGGGTACGCGGGCCGAGAGCACATTCTGTCCTTCCTGCGGGGCCCTGCTGATCGAGAGGATAGGGTATTCAATTCGCAAAAACGTGATCGAAGACGGCCGTTGTCCCCAATGCAATGCGGACATCCCAGGCTTCGGTTTGTAAGTGGCGGGGGGATCAGGACCGGGCCTGTTCCAGCCAGAACTGAGCGACAGCCTTGTAAAATGTGCTGACGGCCAGAATCGCGCAATGGCGGTGTTCCTGGGGCAGTTCTGGCACAGACGAAAGCACCTCGGCGGGACTGATTGCCAGAGCCTCTCGAAGCGTTTTATCCAGGATGAACCGAGCGACGGTCCGACCGCACAGTCGAGTATATTCGCAGCCGTCGGTATGATATCGCACATGGGTGATGCGGTCGTCCTCGATGACCAGATAGAATTCCATCGTGTCGCCGCAGGGACCGGTGAGCCACGCACCGGCGGTCGGATCGTTCATTTGACCGAAAAATTCGTCCGGAACGTTTTCCATTTTCGTTCTCTTTAAATTCCTCCTTGTCCGTGCCTGTGTCCGCAGCGCCGCCTTCGGCCAAAAGCCCCCGGCATTGTCGGTGGCGGGGCGTTTTCCGTCGGGTCTGGCATGCCGGCGTCGTTGTTATGGTCTTCGTGCATCTGAAATACGCCGCCTTCGATTCGTATTGCCTTTCCGTGGACCAGGGCGTCCGCGATCTTGTTATGAGCTACATCTAAAATGCGACCGAACGTTTGACGTGATATATTCATCTGTTCGGCGGCGTCGGCCTGGTACAGACCTTCCCCATCGGCCAGACGGACGGCCTCAAACTCGTCCATGGTTAAACCCACATACTCCAGAAGACGCATGGGAATACCATGCGGTTTAAGGTAGCCGTAATGCGGGAGGATTCCCACACGTCTGCAATGTTTAGGCCTGGGCATCGGCGATCCCATCCCGCTCAGTGATCACATACGTTCGGGCCGCAAGCCAGTTGGCCTGCCAGATATGATTCGACCAGTTCCTTTGGCGTAGAGTCAGGCGCGCCGGTCAGCACGTCAATGCCGTTGGCGGAAAAAAGCTGCTGTGCCCGTTGGCCCATACCCCCGGCGATAACCAGATCCACGCCCATTCCGGCCAGCCATTGCGGCAGGACGCCCGGTTCATGAGCGGGGGGGTTGTGCAGCTCGACCTGACCGATGGTTTTGGTTTCCGGATCGGCATACAGTAAGGCAAACTGTTGACAGTGGCCGAAGTGTGCCGATAAACGTCCATTATGTAAAGGAATTGCGATTTTCATTTCGTTCTCCTGTTTGTTTATTGCGGCTCGGCCCAATCGCTGATCCACCTGGGAAGACAGGTCCGAACGGCGCTGTGATAGCCCATTCCCGCTGGACCTGTTCGATCTCCACCGGGCATTGTATGTTTCCCTTCTTGAAAAAAATGTATTCTCGTATCATTTGCATCCTATGTCCATAGCCCTCGGTAGGGCATCTCATGTATACCGTAAAAAAACATCTCTCTGTCTAATTATGGGCATATGCTCATAATAGTTCAATGAAAATCAAGCGAAAATCCCCAAAAATGTGAAATTTAAAGACAGAACGGCCTATCCAACAGGATAAGCCGTTCAGGGATCAGATGTTTATTTTAGTTGCAAGACTGAGATCATGTCGGTTTTATCGACGCTGAGGCCGGCTGGGCCGCATGAAGCTGTTATTCATCCCGGAACCGTAGGGATTGCCCATCGTATTTCCCATTCCCATGCTGGGGTAACCTCCCATACCCATCCCCATTCCCGGATAACCACCCATTCCCATTCCCATGCCGGGGTATCCGCCCATACCCATGCCGCCCATCCCGCCGAATTGCCCCATACCCATACCCTGGAGCATATTGGCCATGGGCATAGTGAGCGGTCCGGTCTCGTAGACCCGGGTGACCATCTCGTTTCGCAGGCCCGACGCCGCCGAAGCGATCGTCAGGACGCCGTCGCGGGCCAGACAGTCGATATTGTTCTTGCCGCCGCCGACGGAAACCAGCAGCAGTTGAACCGCTCGGCGGACCGGGATCTGCGCCACGCCGTTCAGGCCGATCGGGGTGGTTTTATCCACCAGAGCATTCGTATTCAGATCGGCCCAGAGGACGACCATGGGAATAGGGGGAACGGTGGAGTTGCGGAGGATTTCCAGAGCCGTTTCGAATTCCATGTCCGGATTCCAGGCCGATAGATTCACGATGGTATCCAGCAACGCAGACAGGTTGACCGGCTTGGCCGGGGCGGCTTCCGGATTGCCCCTGGTCGACAGGGGGCGGACGAACTCCGGGGAGGGCCGCTGCGGCGCGGCAAGCGGGGTATTAGGCGCCTGAAGTAAAACCGGTTCCGGTTCTTTAGGCTCGCTGACCGTGGCGTACTGCCGGGCGACAAGCTCCGAGGCCAGGTTGATGCCGTCCACCTCCACATCGGCGATGACGCGGAAATAACTGCGTTCCTCGATGTTGGTCAGGCGAATGGTTTGGGCCCTGGCCAGCCGTTCGGCGATCCGCGTGGCCGCGGCATTGGCATCAATACCCTCGCGGGGCTCGATGCCTCGAATCTGGACGCGGGCCCGGACAGGTCCCACCCCGGGCCAATCCGGGATGCGAACCACCAGATGGGCTGGATTGGTGACGCAGATGACCTCGGTGACGGTGTGTTCCGGCTTGACGGCGGAAAACGCCGACACGGAAAGCCCCAGGAGGAGACAGATAATGATGGTGCGTGCGGGTGACATGGCTGCTGCCTTTCTCATACAATAACTTCTTGTTTTTCGCAGCCTCCCAGCGGCTATGCTTGCCCTAACCTTACTTTACCATAGAGTCGGCCCATGTTCAAGTCGTTACCAGGAATTCTTTTTCCACAAAATTTTTAAAAAATAGTAGTATTTTTGCATTCGTAAAAAGAGATTGGTATTGAAATGCTTGTTTTTATACGAAAAAGCGTGATTTTCACAAGAGAGGACGGTTTTCATTCCTTTCATTATGGATCGATGGTCCATAGCCGAAGAAATAATGGTAATCGTTCGGATTATTTTGAGGGAGGGGTGTCGGCCAGTAGTTTGAAAAACGATTTTCTCGGAGACAGATCATGGGAAGCAATGTGGCGATAAATCCTGTTACGCAAGTACAAATCCTCCGGGAACATGAGTTGTTAATTGCACGCTTATATAAGGTCTATGCCGAGCGTTTTTCACAGCTTTGCAGTTTCTGGAGAGAGCTTTCCGCCGAAGAAATCAGCCATGCCAACTGGCTGGGCAGCTTGCAATCAAAGATAGAAAATGGTTCGGAGAGCATTCTCATGGAACGGTTTCCCATCGCTGCCGTGCAGACTTCCTTGCAATATGTTCGCAAACAGATGGATCGAGTCAACGATCCTGAATTTTCCCTGCTCAACGCCCTTTCGATCGCGATGCACCTGGAAGAAGCCCTGATTGAGAACAAATACTTTGAAGTGCTGCCCGAGGATGGAGAGAAGATGCGTGAGGTTTTAACCCTCCTGGCCCGCGGCACGCAAACCCATTTGCAGAAAGTGCGTCAGGCCGTTCAGCAATATAAATAGAACCGGGAAAAGCAACATCAGGAGTCGTTTTGGATTCTCCCCTCCGGCTCAGCCAGGTAGATTGGGCAAAATTTCCGTAGGGTGGGCCGTGCCCACGCGGAATATTTGTTGGGGCGGCTTCTCTTGTAGAGGAATTGGCTTGCGATATTGCGCCTGTTTTGTATATTGTCGGCATGTTTAATTATCGCCGGATGAAAAGGACGCAGGATGCTTAAAAATTTTCCCGGTCATGACAGAGAGGATGATTCCAACCATGTACATTACATCCATACCAATCCAGTGAAACATGGGTTGGTGGAGTGGCCGTATTCGATGGTTCATCGGTTTAGGCAGCTAGGATTGTACGATGGCTTGGTTTGGAATATATTTCGAGCCGATGGTATAGATGAGGTGATGGAAGGCATAGAATAGACAGCGTGGGCATGGCCCACCCTACGCGACTTAATGACAGGAGTTCGAGATAGGCCTATGAAGTTGAATAAATCTTCGTTGAACTTACTAATCAGTACATAGTATAGGCTACAGATTTGGCATGAAAAAAAGAACTGACCAATTTTGGCGAACGTT
>JAFGGE010000130.1 GCA_016930745.1 Sedimentisphaerales bacterium | reverse complement strand
CGGCAACGTGCGGAATGTGGTCCAGGCCCTGGTCGCGGCGAACAAGGCCTCGATCCCCCTCGAATTCGATCGCGCCACGGCGATCGATCTGGCCGGACGGGATATTCTCGACGCCGTCCAGACCAGTGTTAATCCCAAGGTCATTGATTGCCCCGATCCCACCAAGGGAAGGAACACCGTCGACGCGGTAGCCCAGGATGGCATCCAGCTCAAGGCCAAGGCGAGAGTTACCGTACGGGCGAATATTGCCCGGCTGATCGGCGGAGCGACCGAAGAGACGATCATTGCCCGTGTCGGGGAGGGGATCGTGACGACCATCGGCAGCGCGTTAACCCATAAGAGAGTTCTGGAAAATCCGGACCAGATCTCGCGGTCGGTGCTGTCCAAGGGTCTCGATGCCGGGACGGCTTTTGAGATCCTTTCCATTGATATCGCGGATGTGGATGTAGGCGATAACATCGGCGCTCAATTACAGAAGGACCAGGCCCTGGCCGATTTGGCCCGCGCCCAGGCCGAGGCCGAGAAACGCCGGGCAATGGCCGTAGCCCGTCAGGAAGAAATGAAGGCTATGGTCCATGAAAACCGGGCCAAGGTCGTGCTCGCCGAGGCTGAGGTTCCCAAGGCGATGGCCGAGGCTTTCCGCAGCGGCAATCTGGGGATCATGGACTATTATCGCATGAAAAATATCGTTGCCGATACGTCCATGCGGGATTCGATTGCCGGATCGGGCAAGGAAAAGGAAAGTAAGGAATAATTCCGGATGGTGACGTTTTTGGATCAAATCCTGTTACAGCGAAATACCGATGGCGGTTGGTTTCAGCTTCTGATTCCAATTGTTTTTGTGGTGATTTACCTGCTCGGCAGCCTGGGCAAGGCCAAGAGCGAAAACGACCGCAAGAAACGGATGGGACGGCAGCCCTCTCCGCCTCGTCCGGGAGGCGATCAGAGCCGTGGGCAGTATGGGCGGCTGGACAGTCGACAGAAGCCCTCTGTGCCTCCCCATGACCATCGTGCCAGGAATCTGCCGTATGCGCATCCGGAAATCCGGCAGCCTTCCCGTCCTCAACCCCGGCCCGCCTATCAAGCCAGTACCGAGGACATACTGGAGCCGATTCCCGAACCGGACCAGGAATTGACCCGTCAGGAAGAGCTAATGCGAAGAGCTGCTCTGGCAAAAAAAAGGCTCCGTTCCTCAGTACAGTCTTCCGAAGCCGCCCAGAAAAAGGCCTATTTACAACAGGTAGCTTCCCATGTGCCGGCACAACAGAAACCGCTTGAGAAAAAGCAGAAAACAGCACCTTCTCTTACCATGGCTCAGCGGATTGGTAAGAGTATGCAGGATCCCGGAAACCTCCGGACAATAATCCTCTATAAAGAAATTCTGGATAAACCGCTGGCCCTGCGGGATTTATGAGAGGGTTGTGGAAACATCATTCCTGCCTTGGTGTTCGTTTCCATAGCAGAGGTATGGATATGGGTATTTTATCAGACCCTGCCCTTGGCTTTCGGATAGTGGAGAAGAATCGGCATCCGTATTTTTTTCCTGGAATATAGGTATTTTCCCCTATACAGCACAAAGACCTGATACCCGATGGTAGTAGTAGTGATTGAGACGATAACAAGGTGATGGAAAAGATCGCTGCTTCTGGTTGAGATAAGCCATATATCTCCTTTAACGCGCCGCCCGAGTTGAGTCGTTGTCATGGCAGGGCCAACAACCTTTTCGGGCGGTATTTTTTTGCGCAAATCTGCTTTGGAGCGGTTTAGTTTATATCGGCCAGAGCGTCAGGATTCAGGACATCGGCCAGAAAGACTTTATCGGAGCGGCCAAGATAGTCGGGTTCTACGAGCACACCAATTGCCTGGCAGAGTATCCGACCATCCAATTGCGTCTTTTTCAGGCCTAGCCCTTTGATCCGGCTCTGGAAAAGACGCAGGTCTTCCTCGTAGGAAAAGACAAAGTCTTCATTATAAAAAAGGTCCAGATCACGGCAGAAATCGATGGCGGGTTTGGAATCCAACCGGCTCTCATTGGCGCGCTGTTTGGGCCCTTGACAGCCGAAAAGCAGAAGGCAGGCGCCGAGCGTAAACCAAATAATTAAATGTTTCATAACATTCTCCCCTCTATCGTCCCTCTCATACACGTCAACACCCGTCTTCCAAGAAAAAGATACAAAATCTCCGCCCCAACGGCAAATTGTGACGGATGAAATGTTCAAATCTGATGTTCGGATTAAAACGATTGAAATACGTATAACTTGGGACCTGTTTTGACGATATAGAAATAAGGCGGAGTCGCAGAGCCTGGAGGATGGCGCGTGTGAACCGCCACGGTTGTTGAATGGATCATTATCGGAACATTTTTTTTCGGAATCTGCGATTTTGCATGGAATGAATTGACGGAAGAAAACGTCCAGTCTACAATGAAGTGACCAGGGCGGTATTAAAATTGTCACCCAGCACCCAATCGCACGTTTGTGCAGGTGGATAGGCCTTGAAACGGACAGGTCTTATAATCCTTTCCGGCATCATGCTGTGGGCCGCGTATGTCGATGTGTCGCGCGGACAGCCGGCTATTGCCGAAACCGTTTCCCCTCCCAAAGAGCAGGCCCCTCCGAGCGAATCGGATTTACAATTGCGGGTCCTGCGAACGGCCCTGTTTCAGGGTCCGACCGATCAAAATCGTCTGGATGCGGTGCTGGTTCTGCTGTCCCGCCAGGATCGGGAAGCCCGTGCGGTGCTGCTTTCGGCCCTGTTGGCCAAGGAGACGCCGGCGGCGGGCCGTACCGTTTGCCTGGGATTGATTCGCCGTCGCGGCCTCAGCGGTATGATTGCCAATCGGAATGATTTTCTGGAGCCGCTTTTGGGCATTCTCATGGGCGATTCCGCCGAAGATGTTCGTCTGGCGTCCGAAGCGCTTCTGGTTTTCGAATTCGATCAGATTTCGGAGCGTCTGGCTACGCTGGCCCGCAGCAAAGATCTAGCCGCCCGGATTCGGATCAATGCGATGTACGCGTTGCGGCTCTGGCCGGAAAAAGAGGTGGTTACCGTACTGGCTGAACTGGTGGACGATCCGGATCCTGAAGTAGCGGCGGCGGCCAGAAAAACCCTGACGGAGGCATTCGGAATTCCCGCTGCGACAGATCCTCAAACCCTGCATGCTCTCTTGCTTCAATTGCAGGCAAAAACCCCCGGTCAGATCATGCGGGATTTGATGATGGTGTTGCGGGATCAGGCCGCCATGCAGAGCGACCGAACGCGTCGGATCGAGGCCGAACGCGATCTGTGGCGACAGCGATATCTGGCGGTTCTGGACCGGGATTATATCGGCTCCGACCAGGCCGCCAAGGGGAAAATCCTCCTGGAAAAACTTGGCAGCGAGTTGGCCTCGGAAAGACAATGGGCTTTGCGGAAGGTGCCGGCTTTCCCTGGTACGATAAGTCCGGAGATGCGTGTTCTTCTGCTGGCGGCGGTGTCCGATTCGGACCGGGATGTGCGGATTGAGGCCGCCCGCGTTCTGGCCGGAAAGAGCGCCCTCAATCCAGCCGAAACGCTGTTGCATCAGCTCGAGCAGGAAAAGGATAAGGAAGTCTCTCTGGCGCTCTTTTCGGCTCTCGGAGAGGCCTGTCTGTTTGCGTTTTCTCCGGGCTCGCCCATCAAGCTGGATCCGGGCATAAAGGAAAATACTCTGGATCGAGCGGGGAAATTTTTGCAAAGTGACGATCCTTCGATTTCCACTCAGGGAGCGGACGTCGTCGCCAAACTGATGGGATTGAACAGCCTGGCGACCGAAACGGCCCAAACCTATCTGAAAATGCTGGCGGATCGGTATGCGCGGGCAAAGGCAAAGTCCGAGAAAATCCAGGTTCCGTTATTGTCCCATATGGCGCAACTGGCGTCGGTTCCCGGGTATAAAACCAAGGCCGGCGAATTTTTCCAACCTTTGTTTCTGGAAGCGCTGGACACTCCCGGTTCGGGTAATGGTCTGCGCGAAGCGGCAGTTAACGGCCTGGCGGCCCTGGATAAATCCGCCGCCCTCAAGCTGTTTCGGGAGAAGAATCTTGCCAATGACAGCAGCGCCGGTGTGCGTCGCGGTGTGATCGCTGTTGCCGGTGATGTTGGGGATGTTTCCGATCTGAACTGGCTTTTGAAAAAGCTTACCTCCAACGGGGATGCCGAAACCGCCTGGCAGGCCATGATCGCGATTCTGAATCGACAGGGCGCCGAAGTGGTTTATTCCTGGGCGGTGCAACTGGGGGACACGACCGCGAATCCCCCCCGGCAACGAGAACTGCTGGGCCTGGCCGCCAGCAAAGCCGATGCGGAAAAGAATGAATCGCTTGCCGCACAGGTTCGGATCTTGCTGCTGGATGCCCATTTGAAGGCTGGAGACATCCCCAAGGCCGGCGCTGTAGTGGCCTGGCGGCTGCTGCAGCAGAAGGATATCGCCGCCGGGGATCCCTTTATCGGGGCGGTCGAGGCATGGCTGGCGAATCCGGAAGTGGCCGCCGATAAAAAAACGATTCTGATTCAAACCCTGGCCGGAGTGATCAAACCCGAAGGGGCCGCGTGGACCAACTGGACGGCCAAGCTGAGACTCTGGGAAGAACAATTCGTTCCCCAATCCGACGCCGGACCCACAAATCCACCCGCCTCTGAAAGCACATCCTGAATCCTCTCGTATGCCTCGTCCTTTGGGGTCTTCATCCGATAGAGGAATTCAACTCCCGGCACAGATCCTTGAACCGGTTCACGGTATCGTTGCCGAAAAGACGTATGGGAAAGGCTGTTTTGTTGTGATTCAGGGGTTCGGCCATATCGATCCACCGGCGGCATCGTTCACCATCCGGGGTGCCTGGGATGGGGGAAAAGTCGGCCAGCATAAGTCGAATTCCCATGTTGTGAGCAAATCGCATGGAATCTTCCATCTGCTGGATGTCCGAGTCGGGATGTCCGATGATCTGAAAGGCGATGATGTTTTGCGGTGAAACCCCGGCCGAGCGGAGATGTTCGACAGCGGCGGCAATTTCCTCTGTTTTCACCTTGCCTCCGGTGGCCTGCTGCCATTGCTCGGAGCGGCTCTCATAGCCCAGGTAAAATGTCCGGAAGCCGCCTCGCACCATCAGCCGGGCCAGTTCGGCGGTTAAAAACCGCCCATGCAGGGCGTTGGGGGTGTGGAAACGGATCTGTATCTTATGATCGATGACATGTTGCAGAAACGGTAAAAGCCCCCGTTCGGACTGGTATAAAAGGGCGTCGTCGTAAAAGGCGATATCCTGCACGCCCAGCGAAAGAAGATGGTCCAGATCCCGAATGCAATCCTTCAACAGTCTGGCCTTAAAGCGGCCGCAAAGCAGGTCGGAAGCGCAATAACTACACGAAAACGGGCAGCCTTTAGTCAGGGTCATCACGCCGCAGTCCAGGCGACTGTATCCCTGCCAGAACGGGGGTGCATCCGACGGTTCAGCTATACCCAGCAGATCCCATAGCGGCGATAAATGGTCGGCATGAATAACCAGATCCGCTCCCAGGCTTGCGGCATGATTCGAACACAGGGTTGCATAGACTCCTCCCAGAACAATCGGCACGCTTGCACAGACAGATCGAATGTCCTCGATGACTTCCGCAATCCCCGGATACCAGTAGGTCAGCGTCGTCTGGATCAGCACGGCGTCAAAGGGTTCCCGTTCGTGCAGGAGTTGGCGAAACACGTCCCGGCTACGCCCGAAGCGTCGCCAATATCGCGGAATTTCCCGCAGGGCGTCAGGCTTGGCCAGACGCTGTTCGGGGTATCGCCCTCGTCCGTAAGAATCCGAACGGGGATCGGGTACATCCGGCGCAAGGCGATCCATATAGTCGAACAGAACCACTTCGGCATTTGGTTCCAGACGGCCGCCCACACGCAGCAGGCCGTAGGGTTTGAGCCAGAAATCATACGCCGCAAAGTCATAAATCGGCGGATTGACCAATAGTATCCTTGGTTTCATGGAGAGGATTCTACCATGAAAACGTCAATAGAATCCAAAAAACCTTGATCCAGGCCCAGATTCCTCTTTTTGGTTGATTTCAGAGCAGAATACGGTATAATGAAGAGTCTAAAGCAGGGCAAAAAAGGACGTCAGGGAGGATCACGAAAATGGACCGTAGGTAAATCCTTTGTATTTCGACAAGACAGGTTGGAAATCGAGGGCGGGTAACCATGAAAGGAGGTTTTTCGATGCGAAAGATCGCGGCATTAGCATCCAGTAAGACGATGGGGCTGCTTTTCCTATGTACTGTCTTTTTCGGCGCGACGGAGCCGTCGATTCGGGCGGCAGATCTGATTCTTCCGGAAACCAGCGCCGGCTGGTTTGACGGTTCGCAATTCGGACTGGTGAATCGCCTTTTTCTGTTCCGTCCCGATGCCTCGGCGGGCTCCTATACCGCCTGCGATCTGGGCAGGACCCAGGCGTTTGAAATGGACCCATCCGGCGGTGAACATCTGATCCTGTTTGACGATTCGTTTGCCGAAGTGATTCTTCCGGAGGGGGTCGTCTTTGCCTTTTATGGACAGCCGTACGATCGCCTCTATGTCGGCAGCAACGGGTATATCACCTTCGGGCAGGGGGATACCTCGGCCCAATCCACTCTGGCGCATCATTTTGCCCAGCCCCGGATATCCGCATTTTTAACGGACCTGAATCCTTCGAATCCGGAGTCGATCTCCTACAAAATCGAGGGGGGCCAACTGGCGGTGACCTATGAAAACGTCCCGTTGTACGGGGACAAGGACAATCGGCAGAGCTTTCAGATCGTCCTTGACCTGCGGGATGGAAGCATTCGCATCACCTGGCTCAACTGTCGGAGCAGCTCGAATGTGCCGGTCGGACTGTCGCGCGGGCTCGGAATGCCGGAGGGATTTTCTCCGGTCGATTGGAACGGATTGCCCGGCTGCTGCGGGTGCGGGGATTTTGACGGGAACAGCCTGGTGAGCCTGGAGGATATGGCGATCCTGGCCGGATTCTGGATGCACGAGTGCACGGGGCCTGAGTGGTGCGGTTGGTCCGATCTGGACCGAAGCGGGCAGGTTGATCTGCCGGACCTGACCGGGTTGGCGCAGGAGTGGGAATTGGCCCGCCTGGAATGGAACGAGCCGGTTCTGTTGTCCGAATTAAATGCCGGAGAAAACTATGCTCGCGCCCCGGCCCTGACCGCGGATGAACGGCTGATGGTCTTTATGCGGCGCGATCCCGTATCCGGTTATCCACGCCTCTTTGAAGCGACGCGGGAGGAACCGAACGGGCCATTCACGGGGGGGCGATTGATCAGCGAGCTGATCACGACGGGCCTGAATATCGGTCATCCCTGGATTTCACCCGATGGGCTTCATCTGTACTATTGGGAAATGCCGGTCGTCGGCAACCGGGGCATCAAGATGGCTGCCCGCGCGGATCGAAGCCAGCCGTGGACGTATATCCGTGATCTGACTGAGTTGGATCCGACCGACAAAGGAGGGAATGCTCCGTCTTTGACCGCAGATGAATTGATAATTGTTTTTTATTCTGAGCGATCTGGCTCTTCAAAAAATTTATCCAATCTCTGGATGGCCGAACGCAACGGCATAGAGGAACCTTTCAGTGGTTTGCGCCCGATTGACGAAGTGAATAGTAATGTTTATGAGCAAGAGCCTTACATCTCCCCGGACGGATTGAAATTGTTTTTTAATGCAAATCATCGTTATCCAACACTATATGATATATATGAAGTTTCTCGGACAACTCGGAATGAAACTTTTGGTCAGGCTGAGCTTTTGTCTATGTCTATCAATAAGGACTCGAGTGGAGAAGTGGGTACTTTTGTAACCAATGATGGTAAAAAGCTTTATTTCGAACGATCTCAAGGCGACGGTCCTTATGGTATTTATATGTCCCGACTTGTAAGAATCATTGAAGAATGTTTGCCTCGGTAAGCACAATGATTCTATAATATCGGGATGATTCACAAGGAACGGATAGAGCCGCTGAATGAACGTCCCATACGAGACCGGTGTTATATCCTGTACTGGATGCAGGCGGCCCAGCGGGTTTTTTATAATCATGCCCTGGAGTATGCCATCCGGGCGGCCAATGACCGCGGCAAGCCGGTTGTCGTGGTGTTCGGCCTGACCGATGCCTATCCTGAGGCCAATCTGCGGCATTATGCCTTCCTGCTGCAGGGGCTTTCCAAAGTGCAAAAAGACCTGGCCGAGAGAGGTATTCGATTTGTCCTGTGTCATGCATCGCCGGATGAGGCGGCTATCGAGCTTGCGAAACGGGCCGATCTGGTGGTTGTGGACGACGGTCCTCTGCGGGTACAGCAGCAGTGGCGCTGCCGCGCAGCGCAGCGGATCGATTGTCCGCTGGTTCAGGTCGAGACCAATGTGATCGTACCGCTGGAAGAGGCCAGCGATAAGGAAAACTTCTCGGCGGGTACCCTTCGCCCCCGGATCTGGCGGCAACTGGACAAGTATCTTGTCCCCTTGCGTCACAGGCAGGTGCGGCACAAATCCCTCGACATGGATTTTGACGGGCTTGAAGCGAGCGATCCGGAGGCGATCCTGAGACTGCTCCAGATCGACCGGTCTGTGACGGCTGTTGAGGTATGGCGGGGGGGTACAGGAGAAGCCGAAAAACGATGGAAGGTTTTTCTCGAACAAAGGCTGGAAGGCTATGACCGGGGCCGTAACGATCCGACGCTGGGTTTTCAATCGGGCCTGAGTCCGTATCTGCATTTCGGGCAGATTTCGCCGTTGTATATCGCCCTGGAAGCGCTCAAGGCCGACAGCGCCGGCAAAGACGCCTTCCTGGAAGAGCTGATCGTCCGGCGAGAATTAAGCTTCAATTTCGTCCGTTACAATCCGCGTTATGACCAGTACGAGGGCCTGCCGGACTGGGCCCTGCGGACGCTGAATCTGCATGCGCGGGACAAGCGCGAGTATTCCTATTCCGGACGACAACTGGAAGCCGCTCAGACACACGATCCGTACTGGAACGCCGCTCAGATGCAGATGGTCCTGACCGGCAAGATGCATGGGTACATGCGAATGTACTGGGGCAAGAAGATTCTCGAGTGGGTCGATTCGCCGAAAAAGGCGGTCGAGATCGCCCTGCGGCTCAACAATAAATACGAGCTGGACGGGCGGGATCCGAATGCTTTTGCCGGGGTGGCCTGGTGCTTCGGCAAGCACGACCGGGCCTGGTCCGAGCGCAAGGTGTTCGGCAAGGTCCGCTATATGAACGCCGCCGGGTTGAAGCGCAAGTTCGACGCCGATGCGTATGTCGAGCAGGTGGCTCGGATTACTCGATGAAGACCGCCGAATACCAGTTCTGGGGCTGGTCCTCGGAGGCGAGGGTTTCAATCGGCAATCCGAAATGACGCACGGTCTTAAAGACGTCGATACCCACGCTGTGGAACGCCGGCCGGGCCTTCTTAGGGTTGCGGCACGGCTGTGAGGCGAATCCGGCACATTCGCTGCACAGGGCGCAGTCGCTCAGGGAGAAGGCGAAATAATACCCTTTAAGAAAGGCGTCTCGCTCGATGGCGAAAGAGGCCTCCTGTGAGATGCGCTTGTCGGTGGAGTGGACGATCAGGCCCCAGCGGTACCGCTCAAAGATGCGCCGGTATTCCCACGGCTTGAGCGAGCCGGGCCGGGAGGGACAGGTATGCCCGTGCCCCCAGTCGCCGCAGCCGAACATGCATTTGAGGATTGTGCGGTCGTCAAAGACAATATCGCCGATTTGAAACGGGATGACATCGTCGGCGCCGAGCCCGGCTCCCAGATCGATAAAGCCACGGACCAGGGCGGGATCGACCATGATCAAAAACCTCCGCCTCCGCCGCAGATGACCCCCATTTGGTCGATATTGGGGATCATGGGTATGAGGTTGGCATGGGGACGGAACGCGTTGCCCCAGTACACATAGAAGGCTTTGCCCATCATGTAATCCCGCGGCACGACGCCCATGCGGTATTGCGTGCCGTTGTTTCCCTTGCCGTCTACGGCCCAGAGGCGGGCGTCGAGACTGTTGGGGCTGTTGTCGCCGCAGACGAAGAATTCGTCGTCGTGCAAGAGAAAAGGCTGTCCTTCGCCGGCCCGCAGGTTCCCATCGCTGATGTAATAGGTGTCGCGGTATACGCCGATGTGCATCAGCTTCAGGCGGCCGGCACCGAAGAGACGAACACTGGGAAGGTCCTGGCCGGCGCGGTTTCCTGCATCGCCGGGATTGGGACCCAGGTCATGGGCCAGCGTTTCCGGTCCGATTTGCAAGACGAGCTGATGGTCCACGACCGAAAACGAAACCGGCTCGGCCTGTTTTCGGGACAGGGGTTTTATGCCCTGTTCGAGCAGAAGAGTCGATTGGCCGGACTCGACCTTTTCCATCGATATGGTATGATTGAAATAGAGGGTGGCTCGGTAGACGATCCCATATTTGGTCAGTTCGATGCCCGCGCAGCCTTCCGTGTCGGCAGGCAATACATCAAACGCCGCCATCAGGTCGCTGCAGACCGGCTGGCTGTAATTCATGGCGTTTTCGTTATATCCATAGCGGGCCTTGAAGCCGAGCAGGCCCGGGTCGAAGCGGAGCGCGTGAATCTTTTTGTCGGGGCTGTCCAGTTCGAAGACGGTTGCCCCCTCGGCCTGCAGGTTCCATCGGGAATTCGGCTCATTGGCAAAAGGAAGCTCCCACTGGCTGCCGTTGTCGTCGGCCTTTCTGTTTTTAATCATGGCCACCGTTGGCTGATAGTCATTCAGGTAGACCGGCATCCAGAGTTCATTTTGCACCCGCGGCGGTTTTCGGGCGATCTGGCCGTCGATATAAATATCCCCGTCAATGATTTCCACCATCTCGTTAGGCAGGGCGATCAGGCGTTTGATATAATTTTCTCTCGGATCGGTGGGATTCTTGAACACGACCACATCCCAACGCTGGGGCTCGGCGAACTGGTAGAGGCTCTTGCAGACCAGGATGCGGTCGCCGTTGGACATGGGAAACGGCGGCAGAGGATTGGGTTTGGGCATACTGAAGCTGCAACTGGGACAGCGGGGGGGGGTGCGGGTATAGGCATCGCCCCCGACGTCAAAGCGGTATCCGCAGCGCAGGCAGGCCACATTGAAATGATCGCCCCGCAGGGTCTCGGCCATGCTGCCGGTGGGGATGCGGAAGGCCTCCATGACGAACGCCCGGAAGGTAAAGGCCAGAATCAGAGCGATCAGGACCCATTCGATGGTGTTGACCATGCTTTCCACGGCCGGATTGTAGCGCCGCTGGGGATAGATCGTCGCCGGCGTGGCGGGAGTTGTCTGTGTTTGCTGCGTTTCCATCTCAACCGTAGGATCGGCCATTACGACCCGCCTCCGTAGATAAATTTCATGCCGTCGATACAGGGAATATTGAGGAAAATTTTGGCCAGACGCCCCAGGCGGTTCTTGTCCATCCACCGGGCTATTGGGGTGTTGTTATAGGGCTTATAGGGTCCGGGCCAGTAGACAAAGAAGGCCTTACCGACCAGGTAATCCCGGGGGACAGTACCCGCTCGGTACATATGTCGTGTTCCATCCGGGTCAAGGTTTCCGATGCCTTCCTGGGGCCACAGGCGGGCGTCCAGGCTGTTGGGGCTGTTGTCGCCGCAGACAAAAAATTCATCGTCGCCCAGCAGAAACGGATTGCCCGGCCCGGCTCGCTCGATGCGGTCGTTGCTGATGTAGTGAATATCGCGATGGAGGCGGATATGGGACAATTCCAGACTGCCGGCCCCGATGAGCGTAATTTCGGGCATGATCTCCTGCGCTGGGCCCATTGCCTCAAGCCGCTTGCCCATGTCATGGAGGATCGTATTATCGCCGTATTGCAGAATAAGCTGATGATCGACATTGGCAAAACAAAACCGCGCTGGGCCGGTGACGTTTGTCAGGTCGATCGCCGCCGACTGCAATACCGTCGCAGCGCCGTTCTGGTCAAGCTGTTCCAGCCTTGCCATCCCGCTTGCGTCGACGATGGCCTGATAGCGAACGCCGTATTTACTCAGTCCAGCGCCGATCCGTCCGAGCGGGGCCTTCATTTCGACATAAAAACTGACCTGCAGATCGCTGCAAATGGGCATTCTCTCATAGCCGCTGGTGGGACCTTCCGGATCGTCATAGGCGTAACTGGCCCGGAAATCATTGCCGATTTGCGGATTATAGGAGATCGTATGGATTTTGTCGGGGCCGGCGTGGAGACGAAATACGGTCATGTTATCGGGATTGAGCTTCCATTCGGAATCGGCGACGTTGGCGAAGGGCTGCTTCCATGCATGTCCGTTGAAACGTTCCACATCGGGCTTGACGGGTTGAAAATCATTGTCGTAGACCGGCATCCAGAGTTCGTTCTGGACTCGTTCGGGCTTGCGGGCCAGTTCGTCGTTGACATAGATATCTCCGTCGATGATTTCGATCTTTTCCCCCGGCAGACCGATCATCCGCTTGATATAGTTTTGCCGGGGTTCGAGCGGATTCTTGAAGACCACGACGTCCCAGCGGCGGGGCTCGGCGAATTGATACAGGGATTTCAGGACGAAGATGCGGTCGCCTTTCATGACCGGCTCGAGTTGGCCGGGATCCTGCCAGCGCCAGAATTCCTCAATCGGCAGGGTATAGATTTTCCCATCGGGGCCTTTGACCCTCTCAGCCCGGCGGACGGGAAAGACGTGCTCCCGGTCAAAGTCCCATCGCTGGGCGGCATCCGAGGACTGATACACAACCTTGTCGCCGACACGACGATACAGAAGCCGCAGAGGTTCGCGGTAAAATCCGCAACTCGGACAGCGCGGGGGATTGGGAATGATCGGGATATTCTCGCTGTGGGTGGTGTTGTCGGGCCGGCCGTAATTGCGATCCGGCAGATAGTCGAAATCATAGGGATAACCGCACTGGCGGCATTGCAGGCGGAAATGCGCCCCCTTGAGCGTGTCGGCCATGCTGCCGGTGGGGATCGTATAGGCCTGCATTACAAAGACGATAAAAACCAGGGTAAACGAGAACGCGCCCAGGGCCCATTCCAGGAAGTGATAGGTCCTGTCGATGATTCCCTGCGAGGCAGGGGCCGGTTTCTGGGTTTTTTTTGCCAAGTCGATCGGCCTTTCCATCCAAAATCTTAAAGACCCATCATTATTTCCGCCTTCGGGGCCCAGGTCAAGAAGCGGTTTGAAAAGGGAAATAAAAAAATCTTCAAAAATCGCTTGCTGATTCGAAGTCTTTACGGTATAGTGATTTGTGATCATTTATAAACCGGCGCTGTGGGCCGGTATGTCGTGAAATCGGGCAAAGGCAACAACAAACCTTTCATTGTACGAGGTAGCCGATGGCAACCGTTACAAAGAAAGAACTCATCGACCGGATTGCAGAAATTACACAGGCCAAGCGAGTCGTTGTGAAGCGAATCGTGCAGTGTTTTCTGGATGAGGTGGTGGACGAGCTGGCCAGGGACAACCGGCTGGAGTTTCGGGATTTCGGGGTCTTTGAGACGCGGAATCGCGCTGCGCGGCGTGCGCAGAATCCCAAGACGCTGGATCCGGTGAATGTTCCGTCCAAGCGAACGGTCAAGTTCAAAATGGGACGGTTAATGCGGCAGCGGCTGGTCAAGGGGCCGACTGCCAAACCGGCGTCTTCCGCGATGCCCGATGAGCGTCCGTCAATATAAAACCATGACATTTCGGTAACAACAGATAGTCAACGTGTACAAGCCATGTGCGCCTCGGACACAAGGTTTCTCTTGGATTTGTAGGAGACATCGAATTGGAAGGCACGGTCAAGTGGTTTGATAAGAAGAAGGGCTATGGCTTTATCGACGGCCAGGGGGGGCCGGATATCTTTCTCCACTATACCAGTTTTGTACAGGATGGGTTGCGCACGCTGGAGGAGGGCGATCGGATCCTGTTTGAGGTGGCACAGGGCGAAAAGGGGCTTCGGGCCCAGAACGTCAGCCTGGCCGCGGCTACGGAGAAGAAGTAGATCCCGCACGGCTCGGCGCGGCCGTCTCTGGAACCATCTGGATTAATGCCGGATACACGAAAACATCGCGGTCCTCATCCGGACGATGCGCATCTGTTCGGCGAGGAACAGATTTTGATATTGCAGGCCGCCCTGGGGGATTATCTCTGGCTGCTTGATCGCGGCTATGCTCCCAACAGTTCACTGAAACTGGTAGGAGACCGCTTTTCCCTGGTGAAGCGCCAGAGGCTGGCGCTGATGCGATGCGGATGCACTGGAATCCAGGCCAGAAAGCGGCAGGCCCGCTGTATCGGATCCGAACAGATCCGGGGCAGGCCGATCTGCCTTGACGGATATAATGTGCTGATCACGATGGAGGCGTTTCTGAGCGGCGGCCTGTTATTTCGAGCCGTGGATGGATGTTTTCGGGACCTGGCCAGCCAGCATGGATCCTATCGCAAGGTGGAGGAAACCATTCCGGCCCTGGAATCGATTGGTCGGACACTGGAACGATTGGAACCGGCATCGGTTACCTGGCTGTTCGACAAACCTGTTTCCAACTCCGGCAGACTGAAGCAGCTTGTGGAAAGGATTGCGGCGGAAAACGAATGGTTCTGGCAGGTGCATTTGACAGACCGATGCGATCATGACCTGGCGCAGAGTCATGATATCCTTGTCACAAGCGACAGCGCTGTTCTGGATCAATGCCGGATATGGTTTAACCTCATCGAAACGATACTGGCCATGAGCGACCACACAGCCTGCATTATCGATTTGTCCGGCCTGCAAACATAGAGTTGGATTCTTCAGGCCGACAGCAATCGGCGAATCGTTTCCAGATCGATCTGCGCCAGGGAGTCCACAATCCTGTCGGCCTCTGTCAGTTTATCCGCCGTGGCGGAGTTGGTAATAGCGATGCATTTGGCGCCGGCGGCTTTGGCGGCTTTAACGCCGTCGGGGGCGTCTTCAAAGACGACACATCGGGTTGGATCTATGCCGGAGCGGGCCGCGGCGGTAAGAAACAATTCCGGATCGGGTTTTTTTCGGGTCACATCGCTGCCGGTAATGTAGGTAAAGTTTTGATAGGGGATTTGCGCGGCTTTCAATACGGCCTCGGATATGGCGCGAGAGCTGGACGTCGCGATCGCCACGCGAAAATCCGTGGATTCCATAGCGGCATGCATCAGATCCAGAACGCCGGGAAATGCCGGAGACGGCTCTTTTTTAAGAATCGCAACAATGTTTTCCTGTCTGCGATGAGTCGCCTGTTTCACCTGTTCTTCGGTCATTTCGAATCCATGAACCTGGGCGGCCGCTCGAACATACGCAGCGGCGCCCCGGCCCAAACCCTTCTCGAAGTCGTCTCGGCAGACGCCGGCGAGGCCGAATAATTCCTCAAACATCCGAATCGAGGCTCGGGCGTTGATGCCTTCGGTATCGGCGATCACGCCATCCACGTCGAAAATCAATCCATATTGTATTTGCTGTGGCATGTTCAATCCTGTCTATCCTTTCCGTCCGTAACAAGAATCAGGCGTTGGAGTATACAGGAAGATTCTATGAAAAGGAAAGCGCAATTCGAGGAACAAAAACAGTCGACTTGGCAGAAATGCGGTTGGTGGTATGGATAGTATCTTGTGGAATCGTTACCGCAGGCTTTTTTCACTCCTTAACCCAACACAGAAGAGGGCTTTGTTATTTTTCCGTGTTCTTCCGCTGTTGGGCCATTTGAGCCTGAATGATTTTGCCCGCCGCAATGGCCTTTTCCTCGGCGATCCGCAGAAAATTACCGATTCCCGCTTTGGCTACGACGGCGAATTGCTGCGTCTTGGCGTTCCAATCGCCCCCTTCGCCGCCGGCCAGGTTGATGGTTAATGCCCCACGATCAGGACAATCCTGTGCAGGCGCCAGTGTGTAAATTGCCGTTGCGAACCCCGCGAAATACACGATCAGCGCCGTCAATGCCTTGCTCCGCCATCCAAACACCGTTTTCTCCCTTCCGAAAAACATTCTTTACCTTACAGGTCGGCGGCTTTTGACCCGCCGAATCCCTCCATATATAACCTAAAAAACAACCGAAAAACCGGCAAATAAGGAGGGGCGATTTTATCGAACTTTCTGAGAAATATCATACATTTTTTGAATGGTTATCGCTCATCGTCCTGATTCCGATAAGAAACAGCTTTACAGGATCTTGAGGGGAATTATGAAACGAACTGGCGATGTTAGAGCACAAGAATTCCGGCGTTATAGATCGTCCTATAGAAAAAATATGTAGAAATCGGGTATAAACAACGCCCCCGTCGGGAAATCCTCTCGGGGGCTCAGATTGTGAGGTTGGCAGGTTATACCTTATCCGGGACTACGAAGGGCTTTCGATACTCACGGGTCAGCATGGCATTGGCCTGGTCGTCATTGACAAACCGCCGGGCTGCCGGGTCGAAATCAAGGGAGCGTCCCAGACGGTAGGAGATATTGGCCAGATGCACCAGGGCACAGGAATAAAAACCCTCTTCAATACTTTTATTGAAGGTCTTTGGATCGCCGTTTCGAATCGCATTGATGTAATTCTGGTAATGATTGGCTTCTCCGCTGCCGGAAGGGCCCGGTTCGCGCTTCTGGCCCAGATAGGTTCTCCATTCGGAAACCGTCTTGGCCATATATCCCTTGGATCCATAGACCAGATTGCCGACGGTATTATCGGCGCTGATCATATAGCCCGAGCGGGCGTTCGGATCGGCCCCGAACCACAGCGGATCCTCCCGGTTGCTGATCCAGTGACGCGTCTCGAATTGAAGGATCTTTTTTTTGTCTCCTCCGCCGGCGGGATTGTCGAATTCAAAGACGGCCATCAATGTGTTCGGGGTATTCTGATCGTCGTCAAACATGAAATGCCCGCCCATGGCGCAGATGCGCCGGGGCAGCGTGACGCCCAGCAGCCAGCGGGCGATATCCATCTCATGGACGCCCTGGTTGCCCATGTCTCCGTTGCCGTAATCCCAGTTCCAGTGCCAGTTGTAATGAAAGCGGTTGGGATTAAACGGACGTTTCGGAGCCGGACCTAGCCATAGGTCATAGTGCACGCCGGAAGGAATTGGTTCATCGGGCTTTTTACCGATAGTATTGCGCCATTTGTAACAAAGTCCCTTGGACAGATACACCTCGCCCAGGCCGCCGTCGGCAAGAAACTGAGCGGCGGACTGGGAACACGGATTGCTCCGCTGCTCGGCTCCATCCTGCACGATGACATTGTACTTTTTAGAGGCTTCCACCAGCTTCTGACCTTCGAAGAAGTTATGGCAGCAGGGCTTTTCCACGCTGACATGCTTACCCGCCTGGATCGACCAGATGGCCGCCAGGGAATGCCAGTGGTTGGGGGTGACGATCGAGACAGCGTCGATTTCTTTGTCTTCCATCAGCTTGCGAATGTCGTAGTAGGTCTTGGGTTTGGGCAGGTTTTTATTGGTAAAATGTTTCTGGATCACTTCGGGATACAGATTTTCATCCACATCGCAGAGCGCGACGACCTGCACGTTTTTCAGAGCCTGATAGCTTTGGATGTGGCTTTGGCCCATGCCGTGAATGCCGATTACGGCGACATTGACGCGGTCGTTGGCCCCGGCCCAGCTCTTTTGCGTGCCCCATAGGGCGGCGCCGACGGCGGTGATGCCGGCGGAATGTTTCAGAAAACCTCTTCTGGTCAGCTTCTTGTCCCGGTTCATACCCGACGCTCCTTTCCAGATTGTATCATCTCCGGCTTCTTATTGTTGATAATCACGAAATTCCCGCCACGCCTCAAGCAGGGCGATAAGATTATCTACCGGCACATCATCCTGTATATTATGCACAGTTCCAAGGACAAAACCACCTCCGGTTTGTAGAATCTCCATACGCTGAACGACTTCCTGACGGACCTGATCCGGGGTTCCATAAGGCAGGGTTTCCTGCGTATTCACGCCCGCCCCCCAAAAGGCCAAATCTTTGCCATACTCTGTTTTGATCCTGGCGGCATCCATGCCTTTGGCGGTCAACTGCAGGGGATTGAGCACCTCGACGCCGATTTCGATAAAATCAGGCAGAAGATCGAAAATGGCCCCATCCGAATGGAACCATATATAAAAAGGTTTTGGGAAAAACCGCTTTTGCGCTTCGAAAAGCTGCTTATGCCGCGGCTTGATGATCTCCTGATACATTTGGGGACTGACCAGCAACGATTCCTGGCCGGCTACATCATCGCCTTCCCGGATAAAGTGCACATACGGACCCAGAGGACGAGCAGCAGCCTCGTAAAACCGAATCTTGAGTTCAACGAATTTATCCATTAATGCTATGGCCAGATCCGGCTGCAAGGCCAGGTCCATATAAAATTGTTCGACGCCGCGGACCCGTCCGGCCATTTCAAAAATGCCTGCACAAACCGATTCCAGGATGACGGCATAGCCTTGCTTGTGCCAGCGCTGGGCCTGGTTGGTCAATCCTTCGAAGAGGGCGGGATCACCGGTGTCCGGCCAGGGAAAGCGTTCGATGTCTTGTATGGAGATAGTTCCGCCGAGTTGGGTGGAAACGGCGCTGAAATACAGTCCCCCCTTGGATCGTTTCCATGTAATCCCCCATTCATCTTCGAACTGTTCATATTCGCCATGGTCCTGGACCGTCGGATTCTTGCGGACCACATTGGGGATCAACCCCCGCACATCCGCGCCGATTTGAACCAGTACTTTTTCCGGGACGACGGCAAGCTGCTGTACGACATCATACAGTTCCGGATTTCCATCGAATCCCAGAGATGCACAGAGTCGTCGGCATGCATTTTTTGTGATTCCTGTGGTGAAGCTGCTGCCCAGATCGAGAGGGACATGATCCGGTTGCCCATGGGATACGGCTTGAATGATTCGTTCCAGGGAGGTCATGGTCCCCCTATGTGCCTAGATGGAGTAAACTATATAACATGCCAATGATTCCTAACACCGTCAGCGCCGAAAGAGCAAAGCCGTAGATGTCGATCCGGTCCCACTTGAAAAATTCGAATTGAGAGTGCGGGAAAAGAAGCCTTTCCTGAAAACGTATCGGATAGGCCAGCGATCGGGCCATTTCCTCCCGGTCCAGTTCTTTATCCACCCGTACCGGAGTTCGCATTTTAACATAGAAGCGGTCGAGCGATTCCTTATTCTCCGGCCGGGTGAGAAGCGATACGACTATAATGATGGCAAATGGGAGCAACAATCGAATCAGCGTGCGGATCGTTTCCACCATAGCGTACGGCAAGGTGGATAAATCCTTGCACTGATCGACAAGCACCAGTTCGATATACAGCCACCCCTGTCCCTGCGGTTGTCCATCCCGGATTTCAATGCCTTTAGACCAGAAGATGCTTTTTCGCGGCGGTTGAATGATTTTATCCATGGTCTGACCGAGCAGAATCTGCTGCGGTCGGGATCCGAGTGTAGAGCCTTGTTTATGCTTTTCGTCCCATTGTTCGATTTCTTTCTGACGTTGCTCCACGTCCATCTGCTGGGCCTGATATGTCCTTGTAATCGGGGCTGGATCGGTCTGTTTGAGCAGCGTCGTGCTGGTTCGCAGGGAAGGGAAAAGCCAGGGACCCAGCGCCGGAATAAGGACAAACAGAAGGGACGTGACGAGCATGGAAGACCAGGCGCCGATGCGGGTCGTACGGCGCCATTTCATGCCGCACCAGAAGGCCGCCGCGAGGATGGCATTAAATTCCCAGATCATTTTGAGAAGCTGCAACACGGTGGAAAACCAGCAGGCGAAAACAGCGGCGCCGATCAACACGACCCCGCCCAGTATCCGGCCGACCCGAACATAATGCCTTTCTTCGAAGTACGGCAGCAGGGGACGGTACAGGTTCCGGGTCAGCACGCCGGAGGCGGTGATCATCATCATGTCGGCGCTGCTCATCAGGGCCGCCAGCAGACAGGCGATCATCAGCCCCACGAGCCCCAAACCCGGCCCGCGGAGAAGGTCTCGGGTGGCGTATCCCCAGACCAGATCGGAATCCCGGATTTGGCCCGCATATAGGGTGACGGCGATCAGCCCGGTAAGGCCCCAGAGCACCGTGCAGAATCGCTTCATAAAACAGCCGGCGGTAAAGCCGATCCGCGCTGTCAGTTCATCTTTGGCCGAGCCGATGGCGTTCATCTGGTTGGCCTGGACGGCGACGGTTACGGCGATTAGTACGGAAATCGAAGCAATGTAATACCAGGTGAAATCCAGGGTTTGCGATGAGCCGAAGATATCGAAATACCACTGCGGCAGGCGATGATGCATCGTCCGGATCGCGTCCATCGGGCTTTCGCCGCCGTACACGGCGTTAATTCGAGCCAGGCCAAACGGAATGAGAATCACCGAGAGAACGATAATGAACATCCCCTGGAGTATATCCGTATAGACGGCGGCCTCGAGTCCGCCGGCAATCGCATAGACAAATACAATCAGGCAGATTGTCAAAATCAGCTTGGTTTCCGTCAGATGGGAAAACTCCTTTCGGGGCCGGATCCGTTCCAATTCCTCCAGGCGGTGTTTCTGTTCGCTTGTCAAGACGCCTTGGACTTTGCGCGTGATAAGAGACTCCCACGCAACGGCCTGGTCGTATTCGGTTTTTTCTTCGACAGAAAGCTCCGCAGGGGACTTGACGGCAATTCCCAGAACCGTAGCGGATACGGCCTTCATGCCGATGGCGATAAACAGCATCAGCCACAAAGAGGCGACAACAGCGTAGAATCCGGCCATCCTTTTCGAACCATACCGTTCCTCGAAAAAGTCGCCCAGGGTCAGCACGCGGAGCCTTCGATACCAGGGGGATGTGAACCAGTAGATCGGCGTGCCCCAAAGAAATAACAACGCGCTCCAGATGCCCGATGCGCCGTTGTTGTAGGTAGTCGTGGTCGTGCCTACGGCGCTGTCGGCGCTGGTGCCCTGTCCAAAGGCGGAAAAAATCTGTACAAGTTTGCCGAACCGCCGACCTCCAAGAAAATAATCCTCCTGACTGCGGATGTGCCGCATGGCCCGAAATCCAATCCCAAGGATCGCGGCAAAATACAGCCCAATGACCAGAATATCAACGACCGACAGTCCAAACATTCCATCATCCAGGATTCATTCCATGACGGATCATTGTAGCGGAAAAAACATGCATCTCAACAGAATTGTCGGTTCGCTATCAGCTTTCCTGCAACAGCGTAAGAGCTTCGGATGTCCGAAGAGGGCGGTTGAAGATGCGTATCCGTTTCAGGCTCGGCCCAGGCGACAGGGATAATCCAGCATCGGAATTGACGTCCATCAGTCGGCTGTCGAATCGAGTCCAGCCGAATGGACGATGGGATCGGCCGTCGCAGAGAATGCCGTCCGCCAGAAACGTGATGATTTTTGGGCCTCCATCGGTGGTGATCACGATATGGTGATCCCGATTCATGGTCAGCAGACCCGGATCGCAGTCCCATCGAACCTGCCGCTGCCCGTCGGCAAGCATAATCCCGAGAGAGTTATTTTCCGTGGTGTGAATCCGTATCCCCTGCGTATTTTCATCTATCGAATCGAACAGAATCTGACCAGCCTGCAACGTGCAAAGGCGAATCCGTAATTCGATGCTGAATCCTTGTCCCTGGCTCAATGCAGGCAGGGGGGGCATGGGAATCTTTTCGGAATGCAGGATATCCTGTGGCTGAACGGAAAAAATGCATCCCTTTACCTCTCTGTCGGATGCAAGTCCCTGGGTCCATAAACCCTCCAGCAGGGAAGGATCTATCTGATGGACCCGAGCAATGGATTTTTGCGTTTCAGTAATAAAATACCGTCCCTCCTGTTCGATCAGGTCTGGATAACTCATGCGTGTCTTCGGATCCTCATCATAGAGCAGAATCTCCGGCTGGGACCAGTATATCTTTCCGTCCTTCAGAGCCCCGCCGCTAATCCAGGCCGGATTGCGGTCGTCATAGGTTTTTCCCCCGTGGTTATGAAACCAGAGGAGGAACTTGCCGTTTTTGCAGCGCCAAATCCGGGGACAGGCTCTGGGGTGTTTGATGGGCCTTCCGCCGGGTGCATAGGTTGCGATCTCAGGGGCAGTCCAGGTATGCCCTCCGTCTTTTGAGTAGCAATGGACCGGATGGCCCAGTGTAGTTCGATACATGCAGTACAGACGCTGTCCGCCGAGCCAGACGAGATTGTGTTCTTCCTGCACCGATCCAAAGTCGGGATGCCGCAGGCCATGGTCCCCTTCCGGCAGCATGTGCCATTCGATTTTTTCCGGATCGGCTTCACAAAGAATATTGTCCGAACGGAAAAACCACCCTTCCCCCTGGTCCAGCATGTATTTCCCCAGTTTGGTGAAACCAAAGATCATTTTCCCGTCAAAAACGATTGGTTTTCCAATACCCCAGAGGATTTGCACGTTTCCCTGCCAGTCGTTGTTCCGATCGCAAGCCGTCAATCGGACGGGCAGCCGGTATCGGTTTGACCAGGTAAGGCCGGAATCATCGGAATATTTATAGCAGTACCATCCGAGCATGTCCGCCCGGATGGGCCTGCCGCTCAGGGTGCCAATGTTGTCGCCGTTGTAGTCGTAAAAGACATAGATCCGTCCGGAGGGCGTGATCAGCGGCATGGCCCAGGAGGCCTCCGGGCCGGATGGCGGTTCGATTTCGACCGGTTCCGACCACGTTTGGCCCTGATCCTGGCTTCGGGCGGCGACAATATACTGACTCGACTGTCCTTCGTGGCCGCTGCCGGTCGTAAAGACACACAGCCAGCCGCCGTCCCGCGTAACGACCACATAGGGTTGATCGCAATATCCATGCTCGTAAATAACAGACCCGGAACGGATATTTCTGGGATCGGTCCGGGCGACCGTTACACCGCAGAACATGAGAAAGAGGGCCAAGCCCGGTAAAACGTTTTTCCGAGATGGTATTTCCATGGCTTTCTCCGTAGATCAGGCAATACGATATCAAAAACCGTCTCCAGGGCAATAAAAAAGCCGATTTCAGCGGAAAAATAAGGTTCCATACCCTTTAAGGAACCGCTATTCGTATCGGTGATCTTTCTTGTGAAAATAGGTATATTTCCGGATTGAGAAAAATACCCTATTTTGTTATGTTTGACCTATGTGAGGGGGCGAAGGGGAGGGTATGAGCGACAGGGTCGCTGAAACTGCCCATAGCCGGAGGGCGAGAAACTGCTAGGGGCAGTTTTTTTATTTACTTGCGCTGTTTCCGGTTTCTTTCCTGGGCCCATCCAGAACGGTCGATTTTCTGCTTTTTCCAAGAATTCCTGCGCCTTTTATGATAACATATTCCTTGTCGGCGCGTCTCAATGAGGAACAGCAACCGGGTGTGGCTTATATGTCGGTACATACGGCAATTCAGGATTTGTTGTGGAGCGGTGCGGTCGTTTCTTCCGTGGATCGCAGCCAGAGGTGGATTTTGTCTGCGATGCACCAGCATGGCCCCGGTCTGATTACGATGTTATGGCGTATGGTCGGCAATGAGCAGGATGTGTGCGATATTTACCAGCAGACATTTCTGAAGCTGGCCCATTTTCGAGGCGGCTCCAAGCCGGATAATATCTCCGCCTATCTATATCGTACGGCTGCCAACGAAGCCATTACCCTGATGCGAAAGGCGCAGGTCCATCGGCGGAGTATCGAGAAAATTGCTCCTTCACTGCAGGATGGGCAATACATTGAATACGGTTTTGACCTGGACGCCAAAGACCTGCAAGCCAGGCTGAGGCTGGCTCTTTCCCGCCTGCCGGATTACCTCCGGGAGGTGGTCGTGTTGCGGGATCTGGCGGAAATGTCCTATACTCAGGTAGGGCATATGCTGGGGATCACCCCGGCAACGGCACGGGTATATCGGTGCAAAGCGATTGGCTGTCTGTCACGACTGATGGGTACGGGGCAGGAAAGCGAGTAGAGGTTTATGATGTTATTTCGAAAGTCAGTCCGAACGATCAAGCGTTTTCAACGAAGGATCGGCGAATCCCTGGCGGCATGGATAGGCGTGGAATCCGGCTGGCTTGCCGAGCATGTGGCTCATTGCCCCGCCTGCCAAAAACGCACGGGGATGCATCGACGGGTTGAGCTGGGTCTGTCGCTGATCAAATCCCAGCCGCAGACCATCGACCTGCTGAAAAAAGCCAATACACAGGCGATTTCCACATTACAGCGAACGCTTCGAGAGGACAAGCAATCCCAGCAGCTTCGCCAAACCCGCCCGCGAACCTTTTGGTCGTTTCCGAACATCCGCACCTTACAGCCGCTGCTGAGCACAGCCGCCTGCCTGATGGTCCTTCTTCTGGTCAAAACGGGTGTCTTTTCATCCATGAATAAGGTGCGCCAGACGGGTACCGATGTAGTTTATTCCTATTATGCCCATCATCTTGGCCAGGAAATGGCCGACGATCTTTTTAAGGCGTGATTTTGGTTATAAACAAAACCGTTGTTACCTCATCGTTTGGGCGACCCTCACCAGATTTCGTAAAGAAGCTTCCGTTTCGGGCCAATCCCGCGTTTTGAGTCCGCAGTCCGGATTGATCCAGAAGTTGGCCTTGGGGATCACTTTCAATGCTCTTTCCACCACTTCCTGCATATGGGCTACAGTAGGCACTGCCGGCGAATGAATGTCCCAGACGCCCAGCCCGATCTGCCGCGGAAAATCGATTTTCTCGAAACTTACCAGGATGTCGCCGCGGCTGCGGGCGGTTTCGATGCTGATCACGTCAAAATCCATGTGGTTGATCTGTTCGATGATTTCTCCGAATTCGGAATAACAGATGTGGGTATGAATCTGTGTGTTCGGATCGGTATTTGTGGTCAGATTGAAGGAACGGACGGCCCAGTTAAAATAGGCCGGCCAGTCTTTCCGTTTGAGGGGGGCTTTTTCGCGAATGGCGGGCTCATCGACCTGTACGATCCGGATACCTGCCTTTTCGTAATCCCGGATCTCCTCCTGCAGGGCCAGGCCGATTTGATAGGCGACCTCGGACAGCGGGATGTCGTTTCGCGCAAAACTCCATGCGATAATGGTCACCGGACCGGTGAGCATGCCTTTGACTGGTTTTCTGGTGAGAGATTGTGCATAGGCGATTTCGTCGATCGTCATGGGCTCAGGCCGGGATACATCCCCATAAATGATGGGGGGGCGGTAACCGCGCGTTCCATAGGAAATAATCCAGCCGTTTTTTGTCGTGGCGATCCCGTCCAGCTTCTCGGCGAAAAACTCGACCATGTCGGTCCGCTCAAATTCCCCGTGCACCAAAACATCCAGTCCCAGGTTTTCCTGAAACGCAATCAGATCGGCGATTTTATGACGTATCCAGTTCCGGTATGTTTGTTCGTCGATTCTGCCGTTTCGAAAATCAGCCCTTTGTTTGCGTACTTCGGCGGTTTGCGGAAAGCTTCCGATCGTCGTTGTGGGAAGGAGGGGCAGGTCAAGTTTCGGCTCCTGCCGTTTTCGCCTTTGGTGGAGGGGGATCGATTTGATGAAATCATTATCCTCCAGCGTTGCGACTCTTTTTTGGACGCTCGCATTCGCTCCAAAGGCATTTTGCTGCAAAACAGCCGGGATTGCCCCGCTTGTGAACCGATCGGCCAGTTGTTTGATCTCAACAAGCTTCTCATCGGCAAAGGCCAGGCGGTCCATCAATTCGGCCGGCAGGTCTTCGCCTTTGAGGGTAACGGGGACATGATACAGCGGCCCGGCGTTGGAAACGGCCAGATTAGGAGCATATCCGGACAGCTCTTTCAGGATAGTCAACGAGGAAGACATGTCGTTTTTCCAGATATTTCTGCCATCGACGAGTCCGGCGATCAGAAGCTTGTCTTTTGGAAATCCGATCTGGCGAATCGTATCCAGATTGGCCGGGCCATGAACAAAGTCCAATCCGATCCCCGCTACGGGCAATTCATATAAAGTTTCAAGAAAATCGACGGCATCATAATAGGTAATCAGGTGGATTTTGGCGCCGGTTTGGCCCAGAGATTCATAGGATCGACGGATCGCGGCGATTTCGGAGTCTGTCAATTCCAGTACAAAGGCCGGCTCTTCGATATGAACAGCCTGCAACGCGGTAAGAATTTCATGGTAGACAACCGTGAGGGATTGGAGGTATTCATCGAACCGCTCAGGCTCCCTCCCTTTGCTGAGTTTGAGGAAGGTAAAAGGACCGATCAAATGGGGCAATCCCTTCCCGAAGCGATCAAAAAATCTCTTTGTTCGATTGGTTGTCAGGGAAAAGGCAGGTTCATTCCACTGAGAAAAGTCCGGCACCAGATAATGGTAGTTCGTGTTGAACCACTTGGTCATTTCCAGGGCGTTTTTCCCGCGGCATAATTCATAGTATTCCGTCAAATTGGCCGGCCTATAGGCGCCGACTGTCACCGCTGTTTCAAACATCGGATCGTAGGCGGTTATTTCTCCGACGGGAAAAAGATCCACATGCTTTTCATAGACAGCGATCATCTTCTCCTGCAGGCCATTCAGTTGTTCCCATGTGGCTGCTTCGGTCGCAGCGCCTTTCCAGAAGGCCTCGATGATCTTCTTGAATTCTCGATTCGGCCCCAGGCGGGGATATCCATAGGCGTATGTCTGCATGAGATCGTCCTTTCTCAGGATTTCAGTTTCGGTTCAAAAATCGTAATTTTTTCGTCAATCGCCTCAATACGTACCTGGGCGTGTCGCGTAAATACGACCGCCTTGTCCACCTGGTTGGCTGTCGATTCGGTCAGGCCGATCCCGACGGGACAGTGATGGGCGACATAGTCCATAATCAAAAAAGCCAGATTGACTGCCTGGCCGCAGATGTCTTTGGAGCAATAGTCCGGGTGGCCGATCGTTCCCAGATAGATGTCGCCGGAGTTAAGCGTGATAATCAGGGAGGGATTCTGGATGATCTGTTTGGCGTGAACGGCGGCCTTGAGGGCTCGATTGGCGTGGTCTGCCCCGGAGAAAAAGCACAGGAAACCATCTCCCATATATTTGACAGGCACCGCATCGTATCGCAGGGCAGACTCGGTCAGGTGGTGGAAAATGACATTGGCCCATTCGGCCAGTTCTTTCGATTCTACGGTAATGGACTTGCGGGCGAACTGATTCAGACTGGAACAGAAGACAGTAGCCTCGAATTGACCGTGTTTTTGCTCTGTGACGCCCAGCAGGTAATCGGTGGTGACGTTCAGGATTCGGGCCAGTTCCGGCAGGGTAATGATGTCCGGGCAGGTTTCCCCCCGTTCCCATTTGGAAACCGCCTGCGGACTGACCATCAGGGCATGGGCCAGGTCGACCTGTTTGAGGCCTCGATGGATCCGCCTGTCACGTATTCGTTTTCCGATATCCATGGGTATACTCCGGGAATAGATCAGAACGGATTTCGCCTGATAAATCAAGAAACTGTTGCTTAATTTCGGCAACCCGACGGTTGATTATGGCGTTGTTCTGCGGACTGTCCGTTGGATTCGGAATTCGAATTGAGGATGGATATTTCGTTTGCGAATCCATATAATGGAATCCAATGGAGCAGAAAAAGTACAGATAGGGAAGGGGTATTCAGATGGTTCCAAATGATATTTCGAGACGGCGGTTTTTGGAAGGCGCAGCGGCCGTGGCCGGTCTGACTGTGGTTTCTCCGGCGGGTCTGCACGCCGCCCAGGAAAAGAAAAAACGGACGGCGGTCGACCAGGTGAAACTGGGCAATACGGGAATGAAACTGAGTCGACTGGGAATCGGCGTCGGCAGCAACAGCGGCAATGTTCAGCGATCTCTGGGCGCTGAAGGCTTCAATAAGCTTGTCCGGTATGCCTACGACCAGGGAATTACCTACATCGATACGGCCGATTCCTATAAGACTCATACATGGGTCCGTGAGGCGATCAAAGGCCTGCCGCGGGAGACATTTTTCATCCAGAGCAAGATGGGCGGCAATCCGGAAAAACCGCTGGAAGTCCTGGATCGCTTTCGGCAGGAACTGGGTATGGATTATATCGACTGCGTCCTGACCCATTGTACGGTCACGCCCGGCTGGGACGAGGAACGAAAGCGGGTATTGGATGCGCTGGAAGAGGCCAAGGCCAAAAAGATCATCCGTGCCCATGGCGTTTCGTGCCACAGCCTGCCGGCCCTGAAACGGGCCGTCCAGATCGACTGGGTCGATGTGCATCTGGTCCGGGTCAATCCGCAGGGGGCCCATATGGACACCATGGAGGAAAACTGGAATGCCAAGAGCGACACGTCGCATGTGCCCGCCGTGATGGAACAGCTCAGGATCATGCAGCAAAAAAAACGGGGCGTCATCGGCATGAAGATCATTGGAAACGGCGATTTCACCAATCCGGAGGATCGCGAAAAATCCATCCGTTTTGCCATGCGATGCCGTCCGTTAAATGCCGTGGTGATCGGCTTCAAGAGCCCGGCCGAGATCGATGAGGCCATCCAGCGAATGAATAATGCATTGGCCGAATTGGCCTGATGTAACAGACAAAACAACAAGACGGCCCTCCATTCTACATCTGTTTTGAATGGGGGGCCATCTTCCTTTCTTTTTGGGGATTCCTGCGGGGAAACTCTTGACAACCCTGTAAGATTTGAGTAGGTTTCCGCTGAACGAATCCCAGAAAAGGAAAGGATAGCACATGACTGGATTTCCGGAATTACAGGCCGCGGCAATGTTTACAGGTTTGGACTGGTGGTTCATCGGGGGGTATTTTGCGATCTTACTGGGTCTTGCCTGGTGGGTGATCCTCAAAAGCAAAGACACCGCGGACGACTATTTTCTGGCCGGCCGCAATCTCGGATGGTTCGTGGTCGGCGCGTCGATTTTTGCCTCCAACATTGGTTCAGAGCACCTGGTGGGCCTGGCCGGATCCGGCGCCACCGATGGCGTGGCGATGGCGCATTATGAGCTGCACGCATGGTGTCTACTGATCCTGGCGTGGGTACTGGTGCCGTTCTATGTGCGGTCAAAGGTGTTCACCATGCCGGAGTTTCTGGAGCGAAGGTTTTCCCCGACGGCGCGATGGGTGCTCTCGATCATCTCCCTGGTGGCCTATGTGGTGACCAAGCTGGCGGTTGGGATCTTTGCCGGCGGCGTGGTATTCAGCGTACTGCTGCCGGAAATTTCCTTTATGGGGCTGGATACATTCTGGATAGGGTCGATCCTGGTGATTGTTCTAACCGGACTGTACACCGTGATGGGCGGACTGCGGGCGGTGGCCTATACCGAGGCCCTGCAGACGATAATTTTAATCATAGGTTCGATACTGGTAACTGTGTTCGGACTGAAGGCCCTGGGGGGCTGGCAGGAACTTCGGAATATCGCCGGATCGGAGATGTTCAACCTGTGGAAACCGCTGATTCCTGCAGGGGTGGAGGGCACCTGGGCGCCGGTGAAAGAAACCGGTCGGATGGCGTGGTACTTCAACGACAATTATCCGTGGCTGGGGATGCTGTTCTGCGCGCCGATCGTCGGCCTGTGGTACTGGTGCACGGACCAGTATATCGTCCAGCGCGTATTGGGCGCGCCCAACGAACGCGAAGCACGGCGCGGCTCGATTTGTGCGGCGTTCTTCAAGCTGCTGCCGGTGTTTATTTTCATTATTCCCGGCATGATCTGTTTTGCCCTGGCCAAGAGCGGCAAGGTGGCGGAGATTCAAAGCACCCTGTTTTCGGCGGCCGGCGAACTCAATCGCGGCGAATCGCAGAAGGCGTTTCCCTTGTTGGTGGCCTATATCCTGCCGGCGGGGATTCGCGGGCTGGTGGTGGCGGGATTGCTGGCGGCGCTAATGAGTTCCCTGGCGGGGGCGTTCAACGCGTCGGCCACGTTGTTTACGATGGACCTCTATAGCAAATTCAGGCCGAATACCTCGCAGCATCGTCTGGTGTGGATGGGCCGGATTGCGACGGCGATTATGGTGATCATCGGTCTGTTATGGATTCCGGTGATTCGCGGAAGCAAGGGGCTATACGATTACCTGCAGGGCGTACAGGCGTACCTGGCGCCGCCGATCTTCGCGGTGTTCTTCTGCGGCGTGTTCAACAAGCGGCTCAATGCCAAAGGGTGTCTGTCGGCGCTGGTGATCGGATTTTTAATGGGCCTGTTCCGGCTGATCATCGATACGCCTGTCAAGCTTTCGGAAGGCAGTTTTACCTACCCCGAAGGGTCGTTTTTCTGGATCATGAACCAGGTGTTCTTCCAATATTACAGCGTATTGATCTTCGTGGTGTGCATTGTGATTATGCATGTTGTGAGTTATCTGTCGGCGGCGCCGTCTTATGAAAAGATTTCCGGTCTGACCTATGGCACGATCACCGACGAGCACCGCCGTGAGTCTCGCGCCAGTTGGAACGCGGCCGACGTGATCGTGTCCGGCATCGTACTGGCGATTATCCTTGCGGCGTATCTATACTTCCGCGGGTAAAAGACAAACGAAAAACGGAATTGGTCCATAGCGATTTTGTCAGGCCGATGTGGTCAGGGGGATTGTGTGCCCATACGTCGTATGGGCCTAATTCCATAAAACGGAGGTGTTGCCGCTGCTCAAGCGAACGATCCTGCGGTGAGGATCGGTTCTCGCCGTAAGCGTTATCGATAGCATGGCCGTTCACCTACCTCGGTAAATTCGGTTTTCAAGAGATTATACGGAATAAACGGCTATCCTATTGGCGTGTTTGTCGCCGGACAAAGGGAGACGATAGGGGCTGTGCTCGTTGGGATACCCACTCCAGTCGACTTTTGCATACAGTTGGTAGGAATCGTCAAAGTCCCCGGAGGAAAAGGTCTCCATTCGGGTGAACAGATCCCGGAATTGGTCATAATAGTCCCGCCCCGGACAGCGGACATGGTCGGTCTCATACGGATTGGGGGCGGGGTACTCGATCGTTTCTATGGCCGTGATCGGAACCTGAATGATTACGATTCCGCCAGGGCGACATATCCGGCGCATCTCCGACACGGCCTTTCGGTCGTCCTTGACGTGTTCCAGCACATGGCAGGCAAGCACAACATCGAAGGAGCGGTCTTCCAAGGGAAGATTGCAGATATCCGCCTTGAAATCCACATCCTCCATGACCAGATCCGTGGTGACGTACTGCTGAAAAAACGCCCGATACTGATCCCGGAAAAAGCTTTCGGGGGCAAAATGCAAGGCTTTTTTATCTTTGAAAACATATTGCTTGTTCAGGATGTCCATCACCAGGTGCATAAGCCGATGGCGAGGACGGGAACCGCATTTGGGACAGAGAGTGTCAAAACTGGTCCTGCCGTCCTGTGTATGAAACGGCATAAAGGGGCCGTAATAGCCGCAGACAGGGCATCGATACCGGGTCGCCTGTCGATTTCGCCGGCGGAATTTCAAACGCTCCCATAAGCTTCTATAAGGCCGCGTCATGACAGTGTTTCCGCTTACTGTTGAGAAAAGATATGAACGCCTTTTTTATTGGAGGAAACGATGTCCAGGGTACCATTGTTGTCGATATCCAGAACCTCAAACTGCGTGCCCAGTCCGGAATCGTTGTCAATTTCATGCATAATGAATTGAGGGCCGCTATCGGTTCGGCGAATCTCGAACCACAGGACCTTAACCGGCTCTTTGCTGCCGGGATCGTTGCCGTTATGAGCGAAATAGCGTTTTCCGGTCACAAAGTCCATAATGCCGTCTTTGTTCAGGTCGATCAGCCACATGGCATGGGTTTGGGAAACCTTGTCATAGATGGTATGCTGTTTGAAATCCATCGATTTTCCGTCCACATTCTCATGCCACCAGATGCCATAGTTATGGGCCGAACTGCTGATCACATCGCTGTCGCCGTCGCCGTCTACATCATATACAAGCATATCCGCACAAGCGTCGCCCAGCTTGGCTGGATGGAACGTCCAATAGGCTTGTTTACGATCCTGAGGGGCCTCCCACCAGCCTGCCGTGACCAGCACATCCCGTCGTCCATCCTCGTTCAGATCTCCGATCCCGAGACCATGGCTGAAAGGTTCGCTGCCGGGGGCCTTGGGCCCGCCGATGATGTGCATATCCCAGGGCTGGTAGGGATCCTGCCCGATACTGAACCATGCGATGTATCCTTCGGGCTGGACACCCCACAAGGGAACACGCTCGCCCGTGCCGAACAGATCCGCATAGAGAGGGGTTTCGTTGCATGCGCTGCGGAATCCGATATGCTGCTTCCAGTGTCCCGGTTTTCGGCCTGGATTTTCATACCAGTAACAGGGTTCGCCCATCATAGTCGTAATAATCGAGTCCACCCATCCATCGCCGTTGACATCTTTGGCGAACTGCGAAAACGTTTTGCTGTATCCCGTGGCGGGATTGTACTGCCCCGGCGGCAGGATCTCGTGCATGGTCCAGTTTGGAGCTTCATACCAGAGTTCACCGGCCAGCACATCCGGCTTGCCATCCCGGTTAATGTCCCCAACCGCTACGCCTTCGGATCGGAAAGCCTTGTCCAGAACCACTTTCTGAAATTGACCCGACGTTGCCCCGTAACCAACAAGGCATTCCACAAATACTGTCATTATAAGAAGATATGTGAATTTGCGGTCAACAAAGCGAATCGGCTGCATTGGAACCACTCCCGTTAAAAAATAAACCAAACATCGAGTCTTTAACACAAACCCTATACAGTATAACAGAGCGATCCGGCTAAAAACAGCCATTTTGAGGAACTATTTGTCGAACACGGCCTCTGATTGTTGACTGGGCCGGTTGCCCTGATACAATGCCGTCGAAAAGAGGAAATTCTAAAATTCAGGGATGAAAGCGCGATGGAAGCCAAGAAAACGCCATTGTATGAAAGACATTTGGCTGCAGGGGCCAAAATGGTCGATTTTGCCGGCTGGCTCATGCCGATCCAATACGCCGAAGGAATCGTTGCCGAACATCTGACGACGCGTAAGTCTTGCGGGCTTTTTGATGTCTCACATATGGGCCGGTTCATAATCCGTGGCGGGGGGGCGTTGGCGTTTTTGCAGCATGTGCTGACCAATGATGCGTCCGCCCTCGATATCGGGCAAAGTCAATACACCATTCTGGCCAATGCTTCCGGCGGGGCAATCGACGATGCCTACCTGTACCGCTTTGTCGATCACGAATACCTGCTGGTGGTCAATGCCTCCAACAAGGATAAGGACTGGGCCCATCTGGAGGAGCAGGCCGGCTCTTTTGTCGATGTGGTGATGGAAGATGTCGGCAGCGATCTGGCCATGCTGGCGGTTCAGGGACCGCAGTCCGGGGCCATTCTCGAAGCCCTTCTGGAAAAGGGTTCCCTTCCTCCGGACAAGCGTAATTGCCTGTCCGAAGTCCAAATCGAAGGCACTAAGGTCCTTGCAGGGCGGACCGGCTATACCGGCGAGCCGGTATGCTTTGAATTGTTTCTGCCGGCTGCTATCGCAGTGGATCTCTGGGATGCCCTGACAGAAAAAGGAGCGGCGCCGATCGGACTGGGGGCACGGGATACGCTGCGGCTGGAAGCGGGACTGCCCCTGTATGGCCATGAATTCGGCGGCGATCCGGAGGGCAGAGAGATACCGGTATTTGCCTGTCCCCTGGCGGCGTTTGCCGTCAGCTTTGCCGAGGGCAAAGGCGACTTTCTTGGGAAAACCGCCCTTGTCCGACAGGCCCGGGCTCTGGATGCCATCAAGAAGGGCGACAGATCCTGCGGCGATATCCTGCCCCGACTGTTTCGACAGGTCGTAATTCTCGGTCGAGGAATCGCCCGCCATGGCGATCCGGTACTGCTGGATAATCGCCTCGTAGGACATGTGACCAGCGGGACGATGGTCCCTTATTGGGAATTCCAGCAAACTCCCAAAGGAGTTGTCCTGGGCGATTCTAAAGGTATGAGGGCGGTCGCGCTGGCTTTGCTGGATCATAGAATGGATTTCGGCCAGGCCATTTCTATCCGAGTGCGCGGAAAAGATATCGAGGCGAGAATCGTTCATAAAAACTTGGAAAACCGAAAGGGCCCGATCAGTTATGCGGTTCTGCCAAAGTAACCGGCCCTGAATCAATTCTTATGGGAGAATTCTTTATGTCGGAAGAAAATCTGAAGTATAGCGAGACGCATGAATGGGCCCGGCTCGACGGGGACTTCGTTGTAGTGGGTTTGAGCGCCTTTGCCATCGAGCAGCTTGGCGACGTGGTTTATCTGGAACTGCCGAACCCGGGCGACAACGTCTCCCAGGGGGCATCCTTCGGGCTGGTCGAATCGGTGAAAGCCGCCTCGGACATCTATGCCCCGGTCGACGGATCAGTTGCCGAGGTCAACTATGATGTGGCAGACAATCTGGATTTGCTTAAGACCGATCCCTACGGCGCTGCCTGGCTGATCAAGATTGAACCAGGCGATCCTTCCCAGTTGGAATCCTTGATGGGTGGGGACGAATACGAGAAATTCTGCGCTTCCCAGGTGGATGAATAAGGAATAATTTAAATGCCCTATATTTCGAATACGGACGATCAACGGGCCGCCATGCTGGCCGAGATCGGCATGACTATGGACGATCTGTTTGCCGATGTGCCGATCGAATTTCTCTGCGGCAAACTGGACCTGCCTGAAGCGAAGAGCGAACAGCAGGTCCGCGATCATCTGGCCGAGCTGGCCGGCAAGAACCATATTCATCTGACCTGTTTTCTGGGCGGGGGATTTTACGATCACTTCATTCCGTCGGCGGTCTACGCGCTGACCAGCCGAAGCGAATTCTACACGGCTTACACGCCCTACCAGCCGGAGGTCAGCCAGGGTACGCTGCAGGCGATTTACGAGTATCAATCGATGATCTGCCGCCTGACGGAAATGGAGGTATCCAACGCTTCTCTGTATGATGGCGGTACCGCGCTCTACGAGGCGATGATGATGGCTCTTTCGGCGACGGGGCGAAACAAGATCATCATCGACGATTCGGTCAATCCGATTTATCGTGTGATGATCCAGTCCTACACGCGAAATCTCCAGATTGAGCTTGTCGAGACTCGCAATGAAGACGGTCTGGCTAATCGAAAGGGGATTTTCGAACAGCTTGACGACAGAACCGCAGGAATCATCGTGCAGAATCCTAATTTCTTCGGCTGTATTGACGATTTTACCGATCTGTCCGATGCCGCTCATAAAAAAGGCGCTTTGATCATCAGTTCGGTCTATCCGATTTCACTGGGCATTCTCAAGACGCCCGGCGCGATGGGAGTGGATATTGCCACCGGCGAGGGCCAGTCCCTGGGGATGCCCATGTCCTTCGGCGGGCCGTATCTGGGCTTTATCGCGACGCGAAAGCCGCTGGTCCGTAAGATGCCCGGACGCATCGTCGGCCAGACCACCGACGCCCAGGGGCGACGTGGATTTGTCCTTACCCTGCAGGCTCGCGAACAGCATATCCGCCGCGACAAGGCCACATCCAATATCTGCTCCAACGAGGCCCTGTGCGCTCTGACGGCCCTGGTGTATATGTCGCTTCTGGGCAAGGAAGGATTACGGGAAGTCGCCCAGCTATGCGCCGACAAGGCCAGCTACGCCTATCAGAAGCTGACGGCGATTCCGGGCGTAGCACCGCATTTTCGTGCCAAGTGGGTGTTCAACGAGATGGTACTGGATCTGCCAAGCGATGCGGCGGATGTGATCGGGCGGCTGATCGAAAAGGGATTTGCGGCGGGATTCCCCCTGAGCCGGTATTACAAGGGTATGGAAAACTCAATTCTGATCGCGGTAACCGAAAAACGAACCAAGCAGCAGATTGGCATGTTGGCCGAGGCCCTGGAGGCGGTCTTATAAATCTTTTTGCCATGGAGGGGCGAAAGGAAAGAAGGGGAAGGGATGTCTTATACGTGTTTGTTTTATCATATTGTTTTCTCTATAAAACAACGGCAAAAACCGCTGAAAAAAGAACAAATGAAACGCATGCGGGAATATATAGCAGGTGTAATTCGTAATTTGAAAGCGAAGTTGTATGTCTGCAACGGTCCGGAAGATCACGTTCATCTATTGGCGTCCCTGCATCCGGACATGAGCGTTTCCGATTTTGTTCGACTGATAAAAACGAATTCTTCCAAGTGGTTTCGTCAAACTGTATGCGACGATTTTTCCTGGCAGGATGGGTATTCGGCTTTTTCCGTTTCGTATTCGGGTGTAAAGCAAATAAGTGAATATACTAATCAGTACATAGTATAGGCTACAGATTTGGCATGAAAAAAAGAACTGACCAATTTTGGCGAACGTT
>JAFGGE010000129.1 GCA_016930745.1 Sedimentisphaerales bacterium | reverse complement strand
GCCCGATAAGCAGCCCCAGCCCGAACGCCGCCAGGCCGACCAGCAGCAGCGGCCAGTTCATCGCCAGGCCCAAGATAAACCTTGATATCATCATAACCCGTCATCCGCCAAACCATTACGTTTTCCTCTTATATCGGCGTAAATGGGGGGGATCTTTTCCCATAAGGCCTTAACATTTGAGAAAGGAGGATCCCGGCCCTGCCAACGTCCGAATAAACGGCTTTGCCGCCACCCGCCGTCTCTTATTGTCATCCCCACCACAGCCACTACAGGTTGATAAATATTTAAAATCGTAGAGTGGGTCTCTGGCCACCCTACGTTTTTTTATTCGTGAAAATCCGTGGCAAAAGCTTAATCGCCGTCTGGCCAATTGCCTGTAAATACTTCGACAGCCGGGCCGAGAAGATAGACGTGGTTGTCGGCTTCATTCCAGGAAAGGTGCAGGTCGCCGCCGGGCAGGTGGGCGAGAATCGTGCGCTGGGTCTTGCTGGCGAGGATGCCGGCGACGCATACAGCCGCAGCGCCGGTGCCGCAGGCCAGCGTAATGCCGCTGCCGCGCTCCCAGGTTCGCATGATGACTTCGGTTGCGGAGACCGGCTCGACGAAATGGACATTGACCCGCTGGGGAAAGAGCCGATGGCGCTCCAGCAGGGGGCCGATATATTCCAGGTCCACCGCCCCGACATTCTTGCAATAGATGACGGCGTGCGGGTTGCCCATGGAGACGCAGGTCATCAGGTAGTGTTCGCCTTCGACGGTGACGGGGATGCCGACGGCCTGCCGGCCGACGACGTCAACCGGAATGCGGTCGGGACGAAGAATCGGTTCGCCCATGTCCAGGCCGACCATGTCCACCTTGCCGGCGCGGATGGCCAGACCGGCGGTGAGGACGCCGGCGCCGGTTTCGAAGGTAAGCTCAATGAGTTGGGTATCCGCACCGACGATACGTTCGAGGGCCTCACGCAGCGACCCGGGGCCAAGCTCGCGGCCGGGGCAAAGCTCATGCTCCAGGCAATACTTGGCCACGCACCGCAGGCCATTGCCGCACATCTGGGCTTCGCTGCCATCGGCATTGAACATCCGCATCCGGGCATCCGCTTTCTCTGAAGGCAATATCAATATCAGCCCGTCACCGCCCACGCCGAAGTGGCGATCACTGATGCGCACGGCCAGTTCCGCCGGTTTCGGGACCGAGGTCTCGAAGCCGTTGACGTAAACGTAATCGTTGCCCAAGCCGTGCATTTTGGTAAACCGCATACTGTTACTCCATCGGGTCTATAGAGTATCGCCGCTCGTGCCGTCGGACAAGTTTAAAAGGATCGATATTCCTTCTGATTTGTTTATCCCTGGTCTGTATTGTTACTCACATCTTCAGAGGGAGTAATCAGATATGCCAAACCGCGGGAAAAGCCGCATAGAATCAAGCCAAAAAGGCTGGTCATGAAATAGGCCGCGATGCCCCAGCCACCGATAGTATTCATGGGGCTTTTGATATTAATGTTCATACCCATGGGCATATCAGTGCCGGCCGATTTGACCGCCGCCTGGGCGAATAACATATGCACCACCATCAGCAGTCCAAAGAAGATGGTCAACACGCCAATGATGCGGAGAACAACGATAACAACCGGCTGAAGAGTTGCTTTGTTCATAAAGATTTCCTTATGCATGAAGTAATTAAGGCTATACCAGATTGTGTTTGTGAAAACTGTTCCTTTTAGAATTTTTCTGATAATAGTTTCCGGACGATTTCGGCCGAGGTGGAATCGGCGGGCTGGGCGGGAAGCGCGTACCAGTAGGCGGTTGTGGCCCAGAAGGGATGCTCGGTATGAATATACGGCTCGCCCTTTCCTGCTCCCATTTGTTCTTCGGCGAAACGAATGTAGTGCCGGAACTGGAAAGCGTCATTAAGATGGAACGAATAGACAACGACCGGTCCCGGCCGGACTTTGGCGAAACCGGAAATCGCCTTACGGTCGAAACGCCCCCAGCCGCTGTTGAAATATTCCTCGCTGCCCGTGCCGTGATACGCAGGCGGCCAGCTTGGGTCGTCGGTCCATACCAGCCAGTCGCCCTCGCCCCACCACCAATCAAGAGGATCTGTCCAATTTACGTGCAGCAGGGTGCCGATGTATTTGCCGCGGGTATTGCGCTGTAGTGTGACCATGAGGGGAACGTTTAAGAGGCCGGCTTTGGGCGTGGCCGGGGTAGCGGCCCTTTCCGCGTGCCAGGTGGTGTGAAAGCGGCCTAGATTGTCGGGCAAAGCATCGTGAGATTCAATGTCGAGTTTTATGGTCAGGTCTTTGATGGTTTCTTTGGCGTGGTTATCCAGTTCCAGGACCATACCTTTTTCGAAAGGCATGGGTATGCGGCAGTAGGCTTCGGTGTCGGTGACGCCGATGAGCAGGCTGTTGAAGTTGCCGGAGTAGGGGATGACATTAGCGGAAGGCAGTTTTTCCATCACAGCCGCGGGTGAGGTGAAGGTTTGGTTATGCCCCGAATGGACATGGCCGAAAAAGTAACCGACCGGCACATCCACACTGGCATTGGCCGATTGGTCCCAATAGATACGCAGGCGAAGATTTTCCAGTATCTGGGGTGTGTCCGGATCAACGCCCAAGCGGATTTGGCGGATGACGCCGACGCCGGGATGGGTGATGGTTTTCGCGTTTCCGGGAGTAATGTTGGCATACTTCTTATCGATGGTCCAGGATTCCGGGACAGGCGGGGATGTGGATTCCGCTTTTAGCCAGGCGTCACACGTGGTTTTAAGCTGCTGTTTTTCCTCATCGCTCAGAGGCCAGGAAAGGCTTTTGACCTTGACGGATTCTTCATATCGGGTGTAGGTAACCTGCCAGTAGTTGCTCCAGGCGAAGGGATCGAAGTCGGGTTTTTCGGCGTCGGGGTGGGTAAGGCAAACCAGTACATGTTTTTCAAAAGGAATGGGAAACAGCAAACCCGGGTATGATTTGATGAAGGCCAGAGGATAAGGGATGGGTCCGTTTTCAGGAACGAATAGTTCGGTAAGAGCATAGTCGATTTGAGGTTCGCTCTGGTGGTCGATAAACACCTGGAAGCGGGTTTTACTGTGGTGTTGTTTGTCCACGATGCCGACGAAGATACGGTGGATGCAGCCGGGGCCATCGGTATCGAGCAAGATATTGCGGCCGTTTTCGATGCGTTTGAAGTCCGCGTTATCATAATTGCCGCCTTTTCGATCCCAGGTAGAGGCCATGGCGGTATGGGAGTTTTCGAGAACGGGTAAGTGATCAAGGGTGTATAGGTTCTTCAGGAAATAGTTCAGATCACGGACGGGAGGACCGGCCAGGGTGCGGGTCGGAAGGAACAAGGCCGTGATAATTAAGATAAAAGCACCATATCTAAAGTTTTTTCGATAAATTGACATGTGATATGCTCCCAAGAATGAAATTGCTTCGATAGACAAATTTCCGTGTGAGACGTTTATGACAATGCACTACTAAGGTTGTAAATTCGGAAGGTACTGTTGGAGCGAAGGCGGCAGCGGTTCGCCGGGGATATAGCTGTGGCCGGGGATCATGCCTTTGATGATGATCTTATGGCCGTCGAGCGGCGGGCAAAAGGAAACGATTTTATAGCCATCCAGCGGCGGGTGTACGGAAATGATTTTATGCTCATCGTGCGAAGAGAGAGCCGAGAAGAGTTTCTGCTCTTCGCGAGGCAGGGGCATAGAAAAGATTTTTTGCTCATCCGACGAAGGGTATATTGAAATATATTTGTTAATGTCTGGCGACGGCAGGGCGGGATAAATGTTGGAAATGGTCGCCGGAACCTTCTCCGTCGTGACCATCGTCCGGCGGGAGTAATCCATATCGTTCATGGAGAGATTTTTTGTAGTCAACCTGTCGTTTTGGCAGCCCCAGAATCCCAACAAGGTAACCAGAAAAAGCACTGTATTTCTCGAATATTTGCGGCTGAGTCTATGGTTCATGATGATCTCCCTGGTAT
>JAFGGE010000128.1 GCA_016930745.1 Sedimentisphaerales bacterium | reverse complement strand
GTTTTAAGGGTCATCACCGTCGTTGCAAAAGCCTCGCTGGCCGGGCAGGTTAATTGGGCCTTGCCGCGAATAGCATCGAAAAAATTCTTCAGGTGAGTGTCATAAGCGGGGTAATGGACCACGCTGGGTAATTGGTAGCGTGGAGGCGTGGGCGACTCCCGAACATCGACTGCGGAGACAGTTTCCTGCTGCGTTTCCTCTTTTTCCCGAGGAGACCAGTCGAGATATTCGACCTCCGGCTTATGATGCCCCTCATTATCGATCAAGACGCCGGAATTGACCCATCGCACCCATTTGGCCCATTCCTTTGGGGCTACATCTTTATTCGCGATCCAGCCTTCCCGAAAGGCTGCGCTCCAATGGCGATCCTCGGAAAGGACCAGTGTGCCCTGATCGCCCATGAATTGCTCGAAGGAGGCCTGGCTGCTGTTGGTCATAAGCAGATCGTACATGGCTCGAACGACACCCGAAGGCGTTGGGAATTCAAAAACCGCCACAACCGTATCGAAAAGCTCATTGTCCGGCCAGTATCCCTTTGTGCCGCAGGCGATTACCGACGCCGGCCTGACATCCCCCAGCAGCCAACGAAAAACATCCAATTGATGCGTTGCCGCCTCGATGAAATGTCCTCCTCCCAGCCGACGCACAAACCGCCAGTTTCGAAGCTCGTGCATGGAATGATAGCCGTGCTGCAGAAGTTCTGTTTCCGACAGTTCCGATTCCACGGGCCAGCCCCGTGGCCCGCATATATCCTGACTTCTATGGTGCTGGGCGAGGACGGATGTGAGCTGATTCAGAATTTCTTCCTCCTGAAGCAATATTTCTACAGAGTGCTTGTATTGCGGATTACTGCGGCGTTGCCTCCCGATTTGCAGGAGCTTGCCCGTCCGCCGGGCCGCCAGGACCATAGCGCCAGCTCCTTCGATCGTATTGCTCATCTCCGGTTCACAATAGACATGCAGGCCTTTATCCAGACAGGCAATGGTTTGTTCCGAATGACAGAAATCCGGCGTAGCGATCAAAACCGCATCCAGATCCGCCTCCTCAGTCAGCATCTGACGGTAATTTCGATACGGACGGGCCTGGTGACCCCAGTGCGAAAGTTTACCCAGCATGTTTGACAGAGAATCCAGATTCCGAGGCCAGATATCACAGACGGCCTGAATTCGCACACTAGCCTGCGGATTGAGCCGAAGACATGCCGCCGCCAGGGCTCTGCCCTGCAAACCGGCTCCGATAAGGCCGATATGAAGGTATTCCTTCCGTCCTGCCGAGCGTGTAAACGAAATCTGGTTCGCTCTCTTCTGCATCGATCGTTCCTCCCTGCTCTCTTCCGTAACCTTTACGAATGCGTCAAACGGACAAACCCGGAAATATCCTCATGAAAATGTCTTCTGTCGTACGGCCTTCTACAAGCTAGACGGCCAGGATGTATCGGCCCTTTCAATAAATATGACTTTCTGCCGTTATTCTGCCCTTTTTCGCCCTGCGAACGGCCCGCTATGCACCTTTCGGTCCTCGCGATCCCATCAGAACCGCTAAAAAAACGCAAAATATGCTGGAAACGGCGGGTATTTCCACTACAATTTCCGCGATATGAAATTTGTGCTGATTGACAAGGTGGTCGCTCTGGACAGCGGCAGGGAGATCAAGGCCGTTAAAAGCGTTTCGCTGGCCGAGGAATATCTGGCCGATCATTTTCCCGCCTTTCCGGTCCTGCCGGGGGTGTTTTTATTGCAGGGATTGATCGAGTCGGCTTCCTGGCTGGTCCGCGAGCATCAGGATTTTGCCCACAGCATGATCCTGCTGGAACAGGCCCGGAATGTGAAATATAAGAGTTTTGCCGCGCCGGGCATGCAGATTCAATATCATGTGCAGGCCAAAGATATCGATACGAACGTCAGCAGTTTCTCCGGCGTCGGGACATGCGGGGCCGAAACGATCGTCGAGGCGAGGTTTGGCCTGCGGCATTTTAATCTGGCCGACCGGAACCCGCGTCTGGCGATGGTCGATGGGCAGATTGTGGAACAAATGAAACGTCGATGGGGTTTATTGTATTCTTGAGTATTTTATTAACCATGAAATAACGACCTGGCCTGTCCGAATCAGGTCCGGCAAAAAACAGATGTTGCGGAGGCAAATACAATGGCGATGAGTCGCGATGAGATTTTTGATCAGGTCAAAGAAGTGCTGGTCGATGCCTTGGGATTGGATGACGACGAGGTCACGGAAGAGGCGACGCTGATGGGCGATCTGGGGGCCGAAAGCATTGACTTTCTGGATATTGTTTTTCGGCTGGAAAAGGCCTTCGGCATCAAGGTGCCCCGTGAGGAGCTGCTTCCGGCCGAGAGCCTCTTGACCAACCCGGAATACGTCAGCAACGGCAAATTGACCGCCAAGGGCCTGTCCGAATTGAAGGCTAAAATGCCGCATACCGATTTTTCCGACTTTGAGGACGACCCCGATGTGAACAAGCTGATGGATTTGTTTACAGTGCAATCGATTGTCAACTTTGTCGAGACTAAACTTTCCTGAAATATCCGGGACGGACTATACGAGAACCCAAGTAGGAATGTTTCGGGGCAGCCGTCGCGGTTGCCCTGCTGTTTCTTATGCGATGGATCTGGATTGACAAGTTTCTGGAGTTTACCAGCGGGCAAAGGGCTGTGGCCTTGAAAAACGTGACGCTGGCCGAGGAGCATCTGCACGATCACTTTCCGGGTTTTCCGGTTATGCCGGAATGCCTGATGATCGAGGCGATGGCCCAGACGGCGGGGATTCTGGTCGGCGAGGCTCGAAAATTCGAAGAAAAGGTCATTTTGGCCAAGATTAAAAAGGCCGTCTTTCATCATTATGTCCGGCCCGGCGATACAATCACGATCCATGCCGAGATGGAATCGATCGCGCCGGAAGCGGCCAGCACCACTGGACAAATCCGTCGCGGGGACGAACTGATCGCCGAGATCAGCCTGATGTTCAGCCATATCGACCAGAACCTGGCGGGGAAAAAATTTCCGGAAGAAAACTTTGTCTTTACGGATATGTTCAATTCCCTGCTGACCGGTTTTATCGCCGACAACAGGACGGAGCCACAAGGATGAAGGGCCGTCGCGTTGTCATCACGGGATGCGGAGCGATTACGCCGCTGGGGATGAATGTGCCTGAGACATGGCAAGCCCTTCTTGCCGGACGCTGCGGAATCGATACCATCAAGGCATTCGATCCGGCAGGATTTAGCTGCCAATTAGCCGGGGAGGTAGGGCCCTATAAATTTCGCGACTATCTGCCTAAATCCTATCGCAAAGCATCGAAACTGATGAGCCGGGATATCGAACTGTCGATCATCGCATCCGACGAGGCCCTGAAAGACGCCGGCGTAACGACGCAGGCCTTCGATCCGGATCACATTACGCTCCGGCCGGAACGAACCGCGATCCAGTTCGGCGCCGGCCTGATCAGTTGCGACCTGGTGGAGCTGGCGCCCTCGGTTGCCGTCAGTATTACCGACGGCAAGTTCGACATTCACAAATGGGGCAAGGCCGGGATGGAAAATCTGACGCCGATCTGGCTGCTCAAATACCTGCCCAATATGCCGGCCTGCCATGTGGGGATCATCCATGATATCCGGGGCCCCAGCAACTCGATCACCTGCGGGGAGGTGGGTGGGCACCTGGCGATTGCCGAAGCGGCCGATATCGTTGCCCGCGGAGATGCCGAAATGGCGCTGGCCGGAGGTTGCGAGGCCAAGGTCAATCCGATCGTGATGATCCGTCAATGCCTGCTGAAGCGGTCCACCTCCGTGAGCAATGAGAATCCGGAAGGGGCGTGCAGACCTTTTGCCGCCGATGCCGCAGGCTCGGTTTTCGGGGAGGCTGCTGGTGTCGTTGTTTTGGAAGAATTCGAATCGGCTCAAAAACGTAACGCCAGGATATACGCCGAGATCCTCGGAACCGGATCAAGTACGAATATCAATCCTGCTTATGAACATCTGGAGCCGGATGGAAAGGGAATCGAGATCGCCATAAAAAAAGCCCTGGCAGAGGCGGGAATCACACCTGACGATCTGGACCTGATCATCCCGCAGGGGACAGGAATCCCGCAGGATGACGCCGCCGAGGCGGCGGCGATAGCACGAGCCATGGGTGATATGGTTGAATCCATACCGGCCTGGCCGATCAAGAGCATGGTAAGCCATACCGGGGCGGCCGCCGGAGCACTGGATGTGATTGCGGCGTTGGAGGCCCTATCCGAAAGCAAAATCGGCCCGGTCAGGAATTGTGATATAAAAGCCGAAGGATGCCGCCTGAACCTGCGCCATCAGGGTCAGGAACGCACCATTCGATCCGCCCTCTGCTGCGGCTATACCTTTGGCGGGCAGACCGCCGCCATTGTTTTAAAGAAGCTGGAAGGTTACGCTTAGATGAAAGAGCGTGTCGTTATTACAGGAATGGGAATCGTTTGCCCGATTGGCCATGATGTACAGACCATGTGGGATAATCTGCTGGCCGGGCGCAGCGGGGCGGCGACGACGACGATCTTCGACGCCGGCACATTCCCTACCACTTTCGGGGCGGAGGTCAAGAACTATGATCTGTCTGGTTTTGTAAAAAATTCCACGCTGCATGAGCATGGCAACCGCGGATCGAAATTTGTGCTGGGCGCTACGGTTCAGGCCTGTCGGCAGGCCGGGATCGATGTGGAGACCGATCCTCCTTCCGACGGGATCGACCGTGAGCGGATGGGGATCTATCTGGGCGCCGGGGAAGGATCGGTGGACAACGATGTTTTTTTTGAGGCGATCGTCAAGGGCTGGAAGGCCCAATCCAATGAGATGGATTGGGCCAAATGGACCGAGGTCGCCCATGCCGGGATGACGCCCTATCGCGAGCTGGAACAGGAACCGAATCTGCCGGCCGGGCATATTGCCTTGCTGACCGGGGCGAGGGGGGAAACACGAAGCTGCCTGACCGCCTGTGCCGCCAGCACCCAGGCGGTCGGCGAAGCGGTCATGATGATCCGTCACGGCCGGGCCGATATCATGATCGCCGGCGGGGCCCATTCGATGATTCACCCTCTGGGCGTAACCGGATTTAATCGGCTGACCGCCCTTTCGACACGCAATGACAGCCCTCAGACCGCATCGCGTCCCTTTTCGGCAACCCGGGACGGCTTCGTCTTGGGCGAGGGAGCGGCGATTGTGATTCTCGAATCGCTCGATTCTGCCCGTAGACGCGGCGCAGCAATTCTTGCCGAGATTACGGGCTTCGGTTCGAGTAACGATGCTTTCCGTGTAACGGATATGCACGAAGAAGCCCGTGGCGCGGTACAGGCCATGCAAGCGGCCCTGAAAGATGCCGGCGTCACACCGGAACAGATCGACTACATCAGCTCGCATGGCACCAGCACCACGGAAAACGATTCTATCGAAACGCTGGCAATAAAGAAGGTTTTTCTGGAACACGCGGCTAAAACTCCGATCAGCTCTCCCAAGAGTGTCTTCGGGCATCTGATCGGGGCCACAGGTTGTGCGGAATTGATAACCTGTGTTCTGGCCATCCGGGATCAAATCCTGCCCCCGACAATGAATCTGCACGATCCGGATCCGGCGCTGGATCTGGATTATGTGCCCAACAAGCCCCGAAAGGCCAGCGTCGAGTGCGTGATGAAGGAATCCTTCGGCTTTGGGGGCCAGAATAATGTCCTGATCCTGAAACGATTTGAACCATAGATACAAGTCTGGAATACCGGGGTCTGGTTGCCTGCAACCAGAGACACAGAAATGATGGATATCAAGCAAATTCGACAGCAGCCCGAGCGATTTAAAAAAGCATCACAAAACAAGCGAATCGGAGCCGACATTGATCGTCTGCTGGAAGTCGACAGCAAGCTTCTCGACGCCCGCAGGCTCCTTCAGGATATCGCCACGGAAAAAAACCGGATCGGCAAGGATATTCCCAGACTCAGCAAAGAGCAAAAACAGCCGCTGCTGGATAAGCTCGCCGAACTCAAGACCATCGAAGGCAATTTGAACGAAACGGTAAAACTCCTGCAACCCGAATTTGACGAACTGATGCTGCAGGTACCTCAGCCGCCTGCCGACGATGTGCCGGAGGGAAAAGACGATACCGAAAACGTAGAGCTGCGAAAATGGGGGCAGATCCGGCAGTTCGATTTTGAGCCAAAAGATCATATTCAACTGGGGATGAACCTGGGCCTGATCGATGTCGAACGCGGAGTCAAGCTGGCCGGGACACGGAACTATTTCCTGACCGGCGACGGCGCCTTGCTGCATTGGGCCGTGCTGCGGTTTGCCTTCGATCATATGGTGGCCAAAGGCTATCGGCCGATGACCGTGCCGCTGCTGATGCGGGATGAGGCCATGCGCGGCACCGGCTACTATCCCGGGGCCGAAGAGCAGACCTATCGCATGGAGCGAGATGAATTGAATCTGGCCGGTACCGCCGAAGTGCCGCTGACCGCCTATCGGTCCGGGGAGATCCTTTCCGAAGAGGACCTGCCGCTGAAGTTCGTAGCGTTGAGTACCTGTTTTCGCCGCGAGGCCGGCGCTGCGGGTAAGGATACGTACGGCCTGTATCGCATTCATCAATTCGAAAAGGTCGAGCAGGTCATTATCGGCCAGAACGACGAAGCCAAAAGCATCGCGTACCATCAGGAAATCATGGGCAACTCCGAAGCGGTCATGCAGGCCATGAACCTGCCGTATCGCGTGGTGAACGTCTGTTCGGGAGACCTGGGGCGCGGCCAGGTGCAGAAATTCGATATCGAGACATGGATGCCGTCACGCAACAGCTATGGCGAGACGCATTCGGCCAGCCGGTTTTACGAGTTTCAGGCCCGCCGGATGAACCTGCGCTATAAACAGGCTGATAAAAAGAATGTATTCTGCCATACGCTCAATAACACCGTAATCGCTTCGCCGCGGGTATTGATCCCGATTCTGGAGCTGTACCAGAACGCCGACGGCTCGATTACGATTCCTGCCGTTCTGCGCCCTTATATGAACCACCGGGAACGCATCGAATCCCGATAGACGTTTTATAAATGCGTTCCGTCGCATCCTTTGTTTTTGACAAAACAGATTGCCCTTTTTGTCCCTCTCCGCTATACTGTATATTGGATGGACATTGTGTCAGAAGTAAATTATTTTGTTCAGGATCGATATCAAATAGATACCCATCGCGATCCAACGGTACACTGTCTTCAAAGACGCAATAGGCGGGAAAATTCGATATAAAGACAGCGAACGGAAACGGTTTAAGGTGGACAGAACGGAGGAATTGACGCTCGATTGGACTCGATCCGCAGACAGCTTCGGCAGCTTGATCGACAGCTCACTGGCCAGGAAGGTCTGCCAGGCCTGATCCTGTATGATGCCCCTCTTCTGGTCCCGGCCGCGGGTTTGATCGCCGGGATTGCCGCGCGGCATTGTATTATCCTGCCTTTTCTCTCCTGGCCGGCGATAACGCTGTTGTCAATCCTGGGCTGGATCATTTACCTGAGGAGGCCACATGGCAATCGCCTGTTTTTTCCGGTTTTCTTTGTTCTGCTCGCCTTCTTTTCTCTTGGCGCTGTTCGTCTGTCTCTGTTTCAACAACCGACATCGAATGACGTACGCAACTTTGTCGGGGAGGATCGGATACTGGCAACCCTCCGGGGCCGGGTGCTGACCGAAGTATTTGAAGCGGATAAAAACGATTGGAAGTTCGGCCGCTATTCCTGGTCGGGCGGAGGCGCCAGTTTTTATCTTACAATCACGCACGCAGAAACGGAAACCGGATTTCAATCCTTATCCGGGACAGTACGGGTCCAGGTGGAGGGTGAGTTGGAGGGTATCGAACCGGGCGATACCGTGCAAATGTACTGCTGGCTCAGTCGTTTCGAACCGCCCCTGAATCCGGGCCAGTTCGACGTGGCCGATTATATGCATCGGCGCGGCGTCTATGTCTCGGCGACTGTAAAAAACGCCGCCGGCGTCGAACGAATGGAAAAAGCCTCGCCGGCATCGTTTCCCCGTCTGCAAAAACGGCTGCGCGAACTGACGACAACCGCCCTGGTGGACGACTCGATAGCCCAGGATCCGGCGCGCGGGATTTTGGAAGCGTTGATCCTGGGGCAACGGAAAAACCAATCCCCCGAGGTCTTCGAGGCGTTCCGAAAGACCGGCCTGGCGCATTTTATTTGTCTATCGGGATTGCACTTTGGGATTTTGGCCTTGTTTATATGGTGGATCAGCCGGATTTTCGGTCTGTCCAAACGATGGCGGGCGGTTGTGTGTCTTGGTGTCACAATCCTTTATATGCTGATCATTCCGCCCCGCGCGGCGACCCTTCGGGCGGCCATCCTGGTATGGTTTATGTGTTTGGCCACACTGGTATTTCGTCATCCCCGCCCGCTCAATACGTTGTGTTTCGCCGCCATCGGCATGCTCCTGATTCGTCCGATGGATGTCTTTGCCCCCGACTGGCAGTTGTCCTACGGAACCGTCGCCGGCATTCTCCTGTTTTATAATCCCATTTACAATCGTATCCTGACCGTGACGCTGGACCGGTTGCCGGATCGATGGGATTTGTCCCTGACGGGACGGCTTTGCCTGGGCGGGATCGCCCGCGTTCTGGAATCCACTACCGTTGGACTGTCGGCATGGCTGGGCGGAGCGGGGATACTCTTATATCACTTCGGCACGATAAATCCATGGTCGGCTGTGTTTACCGTGCTGGCTTCTCCTGTGGTCTTTTTCATCCTGATGTTTGGTTTTCTCAAGATTCTTGTCGGTTTTTGGCTTCCCACCCTGGGGGCGTTATTGGCTGTCGTTACAGCGGGACTGGCCCAGCTTCTCGTCTGGTCTGTGACTGTGCTGCGGAATGTTCCCTTTTCCGAGATCGTTCTTGGGCATATCCCAGGGTTGATTATCGCCATGATTTATATTTGCTTTCTCTGGCCGCGCCTGTTTCCGTCCAGGCGATTACTCTATCGACGTTTGGTTTTTGCCTCCATTCTGGGGACCGTTCTTCTTCCCTTTGCATGGAACTGGAACAAGGAGGTGCGCTTTGCCAATTTGGAAGTCACCGTTCTGTCGGTCGGCCATGGACAGGCGATTCATATCGCCCTTCCGGACTCACGGCATCTTCTTTTCGACGCCGGATCGCTGACTGTGCAGGATCCGGGGCGGCGTGTAATCCTGCCCTACCTGCGCTATCGCGGCATAAGGGATTTGGAAGCTATTCTCATCAGCCATGACGATATCGACCATCTCAACGCCATACCGGAAGTGGTCGCCGGAATTCACGTACATGCCGTACTGTCCAACAGCGCTGTTTGCCGACAAGCACAAACACTTTCCTCGGCCGGTTTTCTGCGGCAATGCCTGGAACAGGAACATTTGGAGATCCGGCCTATTGATCATGTCCTTTGGAAAAACGACCCTGTCCAATGGAACTTTCTTTGGCCGACAGAAAGAATCATGGAGGACAAAGCCGTCAGCGACAATGATAAAAGTCAGGTTGTTTTACTCGAGTATGCCGGCAGGCGGATTTTACTTTGCAGCGACATCGAACGGGCCGCCCAGGCCGGATTGCTGGAATTGTACCCCCAACTGCAATCCGACATAGTCATCATGCCTCATCACGGCTCTGCGACCAATCTATTGGATGATTTCGTACCACGCCTGAATCCTGAGGCGATCATCGTCAGTTGTTCTCGGCAAAGGTCCAAAACCGCTTTTCACCCCCCTGCTTCTGTGAAATCGTATTACACCCCGACCGATGGCGCTGTTTCGATTCAGATCACATCGGACGGAAATCTGTCAATCCACTCGTTTCGCGGGCAATAAAGATGCCGATTGTCACAGGCGCAAACAAACGCCCCGAGCGGTATGCCGGGGCGTCCAATAGATGACCAATCTATATAAAATCACATATGGACCACGATCTCAACGCGACGGTTCTTGGCCTTCCCGGCGGTTGTGCTGTTGGAGGCCACAGGCCGGCTCTGGCCGCACCCTACCGCACGAATTCGGGAAGCGGAAACACCGCGTTCGACCATATATCGCACCACCGTCAGGGCCCGTTCGGCCGACAGCTCCCAGTTATCCTTCCAGAGCTTGGCGGTTTTTTTAATCGGATCGGTATCCGTATGGCCGACCACATCGATCTGCCGCTCGGAATATCGTTCACGAAGAACCGACAAAACATGATCCAGTTCCCTTATGGTGGTCTGTCGTAACGTCGCCTGGCCGGAACTGAACAGAATCTCATTCGGCAAAGTTACGGTCAACGTCTGCGCTGCTTCATCCCACTTGACATCCATCCCGGGTCCGAAACCGCTGGCTTCGCCCGGGCTTTTCCCCTGGGCCATTTGTCCCTTTAAATTCGCCAGTTCCTGGCTCAGACGGGTCTTGTCGGCGGCAGCGCCCTCCAGCGAGGACACGCAATTCTCATACAATCCACGCAGGTTCTGGTGCTCCACATCCAGATCTTTGTACCGTTTTTCCCAGTTGGCGCACCCGGTCAACGTCGCCAAAACCAGCAGGCCTGCAACGCCAAGAAATGATCGCTTCATGATCGACCTCCCTTTGTCAAAAATGGAATATCCTTATTCACTTGATATACAAGCTTGAAAAATACACCCATAGCCTGTCGTGGAGTATCATAACGGTAAGAATCCCCATTGACAAGAACGGACCATATGGAATTTGTCGTGTTTTTCGGCTCAGCATCTGAAAGCCGGCCCAGATAAGACCATAGAAAGGGGCCACGAAAAAAGCCAGGACAACCACAAACGGCCCAAGAACCGCCCCGGCCGCCCCCATCAGATGCACATCCCCCAGTCCCATCGCTTCCTTGCCAAACGCCAGCGTTCCAAAGATCCGCGTCATCCAGACTACACCACAGCCTACAAAATAGCCCCAAAAACTGCCCAGAAGTCCCGAGACCAAAGGAATTTGGGAAAAATTGATCCAGTTCTCTCTGACCGGCGTCACGGATTGGTACAGAATCCATCCTGTCAGTCCACCCAAAAAGATCGGCGCCAGAAAAACGATTTCCTTCAGGCTTTCAATCCTGTGGTTACAATCCAGCCTCTCCTCCTGGGGATTATACATGGATTCGGCGTTTGCCTCCGGATCAGGATCTTCTTGCCAGTCGTAACTTCGTTTGATCCATCCTATCGCTAATAAGATCACCGAAACGATGAGGCCTAAAAGCCCCCCCGCCGCGAGGATTCCCACGGGAGCCGAGGCCATAGGGAACAAACGATTCCCCCGAACGATTTCTGCCCCGATGATATACCCTGAAGTCCCGGATGCAATAACTCCCACCGCCGTCATTACCCAACATATGGAAATCGGTATAACCCATAATTCCAAATCGATAGCACTGGCGGCCAATAAACCGGACAGCAGAAATACATGAGCGATAAAAACAATCCATCCGCCGGACAAAAACAATTGTAAGGGGCTGTTGCCTTCAATCCCCAGTAGACGAATAGAATATATAAAGTAAGCCACATACAATCCGCCAAACAGCAAGGCCGTGATCAGTTCGATCACAAAATAGCGGCCTGAGATACGGGCTGAGCAATGCCGGCATCTGCCCCGCAGCAGGAGCCATGACAGAAGTGGAATATTATCGTAAAATGCGATATGACGACCGCACTGGGGACAGCTTGAAGGGGGACTTATCAGGGACTTCTCGCGTGGCAAGCGATAAATCACGACATTCAAAAAGCTGCCGACACACGCCCCAAACGCAAAAATAAAGAGCAGCCAAATCCCTTCCGGCGTCACATAAACTCCTTTGTTACTTTATTTTTTTACCCTTCGTCCCGCAGGCTTCCTTTGCCTGTTTACAATTCCTGCTACCTTCATCGGCAAACCGAAGAGCCGGATAAAGCCTTTGGCGTCAGTCGGATCGTATTCAGCGCCCATTTTGAAACTGGCCAGATCGGACCGATACAAACTTTTCGGACTTTTCATCCCCGCCAGACTTGCCCGTCCCTTGTACAGTTTGATTCGCACGGTTCCGGTAACATTCTGCTGGGTTTTATCGACAAAAACATCCAGGGCTTCCCGAAGAGGACAGAACCACTGGCCGTAATACACCATTTCAGCGTATTTTAAGGCGATTTGCTGCTTAAAATGCATGGTTTCCCGATCCATCGTCAGACTCTCCAGGGCCTGGTGAGCGGTTACGAGGATGGTTCCTCCCGGGGTTTCATAGACACCCCTCGATTTCATTCCGACCAGTCGGTTTTCGACCAGATCGGCCTGTCCGATACCGTGTTTCCCCCCCAGTTCATTCAGGGTCTCGATGAGCTTGACCCCGGAGATGGCTCGACCGTTCAGCTTGACCGGGACACCCTTTTCAAAGCCGATTTCGACATATTCGGACTTATTCGGCGTCCTGGAAATGGGCTTGGAGATCACAAAAAGGGAATCCTGCGGCTCGTTCCATGGATCTTCCAGGTCCGCTCCTTCATGGCTGATATGCCAGAGATTGCGATCTCTTGAGTAGATTTTCCGTTTGCTCTGGTCGATGGGAATTCTGTGCTTTTTGGCATAATCCACAGCGGCCTCGCGGCTGGTGAGGGTAAAATTGGGGTCTTTCCAGGGGGCAATGATTTTCAGGCTGGGATCCAGGGCCATAAATGTCAATTCAAACCGAACCTGATCATTACCCTTGCCGGTAGCGCCATGGGCCACCGCCGCAGCACCCTCGGCATGGGCTACATCCACCTGCTTTTTCGCAATCAAAGGCCGGGCAATGCTGGTTCCCAGCAAATAGTGGTTCTCATAAATCGCTCCGGCCTTAAGCATCGGCCAAAGATAATCCTCTACGAATTCCTTCCTCAGGTCCTGAACCACGCACTTGACCGCCCCGGTTGCCAGGGCTTTCTTTTTAATCCCCTCCAGCTCATCCCCCTGCCCCAATTCGGCGGCAAAAGCGACCACTTCATACCCATAGGTCTCTTTGAGCCAGGGTAGGATCACGCTGGTATCCAGCCCCCCACTGTATGCCAGAACTACCTTTTCTTTCCTTTCAGCCATTTCCTGAATCCCATAAAACAAAAGTTGATTTTTCTCGCACCTACCCTTATTATAGTATCGAATTGGAACAAGAATAGAATAAAACGTTGATTTTCAGCGTCATAACGTTTGAGAAGCGTGTTTTTGAGATCGTAGGGTATTTAGGGAGTTCGGATTTTACTGCGAGGCGCGTTTCGCTAGGGTTTTTTACCCTCCAGTAATCCGTATAATTACTGATTGCCGTTAGATTACAACCGTATATAATTAGCGTTAGCGCTTCTTAACTCTCTCAAGGTTAAGCAGGCTTGTATACGATAAAAGAATGGATTTACTTTATTCGAATGCCAGGTAAGCATCATGAGCTATCGCGAGGAAATACGAAATTTTATCGTAAATACGTTTCTTTTCGGTGAGGAAGGAGATCTGCAAGACAGCACCTCGTTTCTGGAATGCGGGATTATCGACTCCACCGGAATCCTCGAATTGGTGACATTTCTTGAAGAACAGTATGGAATTAAGATCCAGGACGATGAATTAGTCCCGGAAAATCTGGACAGCCTGCAAAATGTTTCCGCCTTTCTTGAGAAGAAGGTGCTATGTGCGGGATAGCGGGTCTTTGCCGCCTTTCCTCCCCCCGTCCCATCGATCTGGATTGTTTGCAGAAGATGGTCGCTGTGCAGCGTCATCGCGGCCCGGACGAAACGGGCTTCTATCTGGATGACTGGATTGGCCTTGGCCACGTCCGGCTGAGTATTATCGACCTGGCCGGGGGATCTCAGCCCATCCATAACGAGGATGGATCCCTTTGGATTATCTATAATGGGGAGGTATTCAATTATCCCGATCTTCGCGAGGATTTGCTTTCCCGCGGACACCGCTTTTACACTACCAGCGATACCGAGGTGATCCTGCATTTGTATGAAGAGAAGGGACCGCAATGCCTGGAGGACCTGAACGGCCAGTTCGGGCTGGCCGTCTGGGATGCAAAAAAACGCGAGCTTTTCCTGGCGCGGGACCGGATCGGCATTCGCCCTGTCCATTATGCCGTCGTGGACGGCCAACTGGCGTTCAGTTCCGAAATTAAAGCCTTGTTTCAAATTTCCCATCTTGCCCGTCGGATCGATCCGATCGCCATGGACCAGATCTTTACATTCTGGACCACGCTGCCCGGACGGACGGCCTTTGAAGGCGTCCATGAGCTGCCGGCCGGCCATTATATGCTGGTCCGAAACGGACAATTGCACGTGCATCGATACTGGGATATCCCCTTGTATCCCAGACAAGACTGGATTAACGCTCCGATCGAAGAGATAATCGAAGAAATCGATGCGCTGTTAACGGACGCCATTCGTATTCGTTTGAGGGCGGATGTCCCGGTGGGCTGTTATCTCAGCGGCGGGCTGGATTCTTCGGGCATCACATCCCGTGTAGCCCGGCGTTTTAACAACCGGGTAAAAAGTTTTGGGATTCGATTTGAACATCCTGATTTTGACGAAGGCGAATACCAAAACCGGATGGTGGATTATCTGGGAGTCGATCACAGGGAAATTTATGCCACCAACGAACAAATCGCCCGATCTTTTCCCGATGTGATTCGGCACGGGGAAAAACCCATCCTCCGAACGGCGCCAACCCCCCTGTTTCTTCTCTCGCGACTGGTCAATGAATCCGGCTTTAAGGTCGTATTGACCGGGGAAGGGGCGGACGAGTTTTTTGGAGGATACAATATCTTCCGGGAAACCAAGGTGCGCCGTTTTTGGGCCCGACAACCGGATTCCGAATCGCGTCCCAAGCTGCTGAACCGTCTCTATCCCTATATCTTTAAGGACGCCCGCCTGGAAACCACGCTGCAATCCTTTTTCTCACGCAGTCTCTATAAGACCGAAAGCCCCCTCTTCTCCCATCTGGTGCGGTGGGAAAACACCAGCCGGATCAAAGCCCTGTTCAGCGCACACTTGAAATCGCAAATTGGAGATTACAGCGCCGATGAGGAGTTATGCCAAACGCTCCCTGTGGATTTGGGTCGTTGCGATCCGTTAAGTAAAGCCCAATATCTGGAAGCCAAGATTTTTTTAAGTAACTATCTCCTCTCGTCCCAGGGAGACCGTGTCGCCATGGCCCATTCGCTGGAGATTCGCCTGCCCTATCTGGATCGGCGTCTGATGGAGCTGATGATGCGGGTGCCTCCCCGATGGAAAATACTCGGACTCGACGAGAAACACATTCTCAAACGAGTACTGGCCGACGACTTGCCCGAGGCGGTCTTACAGCGTCCCAAGCATCCTTACCGCGCTCCGATACGTGAAAGCCTTTTTGCCGGGGGTCAATCGGAATCCCGGGAACTCCTTTCGGAAGATCTTCTTCATAAGGCCGGATTGTTCGATCCGAACAAAGTCAGGCTTCTGTTGCAAAAAACAGAACGTTCCGGCCCCCTGAGCGAGATGGACAATATGGCCCTGGTCGGTCTTGTTTCGAGCCAGTTGCTCTGGTCTCAGTTTGTGGATGGATCTCCCGCCCCCGACACAGAGGTTGCCAGAACATCGGTATTTATGGATGCGCGCGGCGGTCGCGATCCATTGGAATCCATCAGGATAAAATAGGACGGAATGGAAAGAAAACAACTGGTGCAATGTCCGCGATTATTACATGATTCTCTGCGTCTTTGGAGCCAGCGACGGCCGGATAAAGCAGGTTTAATTTGCGGCAAACAACGTCTGACATACCAGCAGATCGACTGTTTATCCGACAATATCGGCTGCCATCTGCGCAATCTGGGTCTGCTTGACCGTGATCGAGTGGGAATTTTTCTGGATAATTCGGTCGAAATCGTTTTATCCATGTATGGCGTTTCCAAGGCGGGCGGCACCTTTGTTATGCTTAACGGCACTTTAAAGGCACCCCGTCTGTCTTATATTCTGGAAAATTCCGAGCCTCGATTCCTTATCGCCCACACTGCCAAGGCCGGCGTCGTCAAGGAAGCATTACAACGAAGTCGCCTTCCGTGCACCATTATTTGGGTCTCTCCGAATGGCGTCATCCCCGGAAATTGGCCCTGGAACATGCTGGCATGGGAAGACCTGATTAAAGAACCATGGTCCCTTTCCCGGCGAATCGACCAACCGGAAACAAGCGAGCGGGATTTGGCCTGCCTGGTGTATACCTCCGGCTCCACCGGCGTCCCCAAGGGCGTCATGACGCCGCATTCGACTATGCTGGCTGTCTCGCACAGCATTATTTCCTACCTTCAAAACACCGAAAACGATATCCTTCTTACTGTGTTGCCTCTGTCTTTCGGATATGGCCTGTATCAGGTGGCTATGGCGTTTCTATTCGGCGGGACAGTGATTCTGGAACAATCCCTGGTCTATTGGCACCCTATTCTGGAGCGTATCGGGCAGGAGAAGGTAACGGGATTCCCTATTGTGCCTACCATGGCGGCCATGCTGTTCCAGCTTCAAAATATTGAGAGCTATGATTTTTCCACTCTCCGCTACATAAGCACCGCCGGGGCCGCCCTGCCGGTGGAACATGTCCGCCGCCTGCGGAAACTGATGCCGAATGCACAATTGTTTTCCATGTACGGCCTGACCGAATGCGTTCGCGTCAGCTATCTGGATCCGGCTCTGGTGGACACCTATCCCCAATCCGTAGGCAAACCCATCCCGGGTTGCGATGTGCTTGTGCTCGACGAAAACCATCATCCCATACCCGACGGCCAAATCGGGGAATTGGCCGTTCGCGGGGCCAACCTCATGCCGGGTTACTGGAAAGATGCCGCGTTGACATCGCAGGTCTTCCGCGAAGACATCCTGCCCGGCGAAAGGGTATTGTTAACCGGAGACTTGTTTCGACGGGATGAACGGGGACTTCTGTATTTTCGGGGCCGCAGAGACGACATGATCAAGACCCGAGGCGAACGGATCAGCCCCCTGGAGATTGAACATATTCTGTGCGAAATGCCGGGCATTTCCGAAGCGGCCGTAATCGGCGTCCCCCATGCCGTCTTTGGTCAGGCCGTGAAAGCCTTCGTCGTCCCGTCCTCGAATACAAAGGTAACGGAGGAAGAAATTCGACGATTTTGCCAAAAGAACATGGAAAATTTCATGGTCCCTGAATATATTCAATGCGTGAAAAGCCTCCCGAAAACGCCGAACGGAAAGATCAATAAAAAAGCTCTTGGGGAATGAGAGAAAACGGAACCGTGAATAAGCTAAAACATTTCTCTGCGGATGGTTTAACCCTGGATTGGCAAAAAGAGGCCGAGGATATCGCCGGGCGACTTCGAAGCATCCTTCGAGACGACCTGAAGCGGCAGGGACTTGTGGTAGGTATTTCCGGAGGGATCGACAGCTCCACCGTGGCGGCCCTGTGTGTCCGAGCCGTGGGAAAAGAACGGGTTTTTGGACTGATGATGCCTGAAAAGCATTCTGCCGGGGAGACCAGGGATCTAAGCCGGCAACTGGCCGACCATTTAGGAATCGAAGCACTGCTCGAAGACATCTCCCCCATCCTCGAAGCCGTCGGGTGTTACCGTCGCCAGACGGAGGCTATCCAACAGGTCATTCCCGAGTATGCTCAGGACTGGAAAAGCAAGATTGTGCTGCCCAGCGTGATCGACAGCGATTCGTACCGTATTTTCTCGGTCGTCGCCCAGGCACCGGACGGCCGCCAGATAAAAAAACGGCTGACCCCCAGGGCCTATCTTGGGATCGTGGCGGCCACCAATTTCAAACAGCGGATTCGCAAGATGCTGGAATACTATCATGCCGACCGGCTGAATTACGCCGTCGCCGGCACCCCCAACCGCCTCGAATACGACCAGGGTTTCTTCGTCAAGCTTGGCGACGGGGCAGCCGACGTCAAACCGATCGCCCACTTATACAAAACACAGGTCTATGCCCTGGCGCGTCATCTTGGCCTGCCGGAGGAGATTTGCCGGCGTCAACCAACCACGGACACCTATTCGATGTCACAAACACAGGAAGAATTTTATTTCTCCCTGCCTTATGACAAAATGGATTTATGTCTATACGGAAGGAATCATGGATACGCCCCGGCCCAGGTGGCCCAGGCGGCGGGATTGACCGCCGACCAGGTCCAACGGGTTTTTGAAGATATTGACCAGAAACGCAGGACCACCGGCTATCTGCACAGGATGCCCCAGTTGGTCAAAGACGTTCCTGAAATCACGGTTTGATGTGCAGGAGAGCCATGACTTTCAGAAAGAATATTTTATGGTTGTCTTTGGCGGTCATTGCATCTCTTGCCGCAGTCGTGATGATCCCGCTCTATGGCAAAAGGAGCCGATTCAAAATGAAGGACAAGGAACTTCCCCGACTGGAAAACATCCCCGCCGATGTATGGAAGCAACTGGCGGACCGGACCATCTTTTTCGCCCATATGTCCGTAGGGTACAATATTCTGGACAGCGTAAAAGACATTACGGCGGCGAACCCACAAATCGAAATCACTCCTGCGGAAGTGCCGCAAGGCAAACAGATTCAGGGACCTGTGCTGGCCCATGCCATGCTCGGGCATAATGCCCAGCCGCGGGCCAAGATCGATTCCTTTCGCGAATGGATGAAGAAAATCGCCCCCTCCAGGCCGGATATCGCATTGATGAAATTCTGTTATGTTGACATACGGCATGACACAGATATTGAAGCGTTATTTACCGAATACCGCGGTCTCATGGAAGAAGTGCGAGCGGCCTACCCCGACACTGTTTTTATGCACGCGACCGTACCTTTATGCTCCGGGCCTGTTCCTGTGAAGAAACAGATCAAGGAAGCCGTTAAAACGCTGATCGGGAAACCCGCCACGGCCGATGACAATCGCAGGCGTGAACAGTTTAACGACCTGTTACGCAAAGCCTACGGGGGCAAAGAACCCCTGTTTGACATCGCCGAGGCGGAATCCACAACATCCGACAACAAACGCTGTTATGTGAGGCACAAAGGCCAGGAGGTTCCCATGATGGTCAAGGCCTATACCACCGACGGCGGCCATCTGAACGAACAGGGACGCCGCATCGCGGCCGAACAACTTCTGAGCGCTGGCCAAGGCGCGTTCCATGCCTTAAACGACCCGTCCAGGCTCAGTGGATTCGATACAGATGCACATCCCATGTGTCGAAATGGTCCATAAAGTTATTGCCCTGGATCGAAAGCGTTCTATTTTCTCCAAGGACTTCGACGTCGGTTTTGCCGGACGGGTTGGATAAAGCAAACGTTACGTCGGTTATCCCCGGCCGCATGGCTGCCGTGAACAGGTAAAGCTCCCCCCCATTGGCCTTAACCACAGAAGCGATCGGGACCGCAGAATCGTTTGCCCGGACAGATACTTTGGCTTCTTTTGAAGGACTGTTAAGGAGGGGGGCCAGCGCATGGATCTGACGGTTGATTTGTGTCACTTCGGCCAGCATTTCCGGGTCGTCCAGCAAGGCGGATTCATTAAAACGAGGCTCCCATTCATGCACAAAATAGATGAGTCCCTGAGAGCCATGGATCAAGGACATCCAAACCTCGCAGCGGACCTGCTGTGGCGTGGGCTTGGCGGTTTTATGCTGGATACGGGTACATTCGATACAGTTCCAGACCACTTTTTCCCCTTTGGACCACTCCTTTAATCGCTGTACCCCTTGGGGTACATACCACAGTTTGCCGGCCACATCGGGACTGGAATGCACGACCGGATAAATGTCAAAAGAGACAATATCGCAACCCTGAATATAGAGCGGATAATCCTCAGGGTGGTTTCTCCGCACCCCCCTGCCGATCCAGTTGTCATACGCGACGCCCTGGCCCAGATTCAGCAGAACCGGACGGGATGGATCCAAATTCCTGATCCGTTCGTAATCGGTAACGATCTGGGAAGGCGGAATGGGCGGACCGTAACCCTGGCCATCTTTTCGGGCCTGGGCGTTGTCGGGTTCGTCTCCGTGCATCCATCCGATAATGGCCGGATCGTCACGATGCCGCAAGCCCACCTCATTCGGGGAGCAGATGAGTTTCATCTCGGCGGCTTTAAGCTGGGCAATCTGGGCCTCGGTCGGACCCCTCCATAGCCCCACATAGGTATTGATGCCGGCTTGTTTGTACTGCACTGCCCTTCGAGGATCCTGAAGCCAGACCGCGATAGGGAAGAAATCGTTCGATTTCGGAGGGCCGTTTTCCCATTGCCCGTAGGGATTGGCTGATGCCTGTGGAACAGGAAAAGCAACCCATCCCCATATCCATGCGAGAGCCAGACCTATGACTACATATTTCTTTTCCATCCCCGGTCCCTTTCATAAACGACTTGCATAACCACCAATATATACAACTATGCCGGCTAAAAGGAGGAAAATCTTTGCAGTAAATCCGTTTCGCAGTGTTTAGGAATTTAAGAATGCCCCCTTGCATTTTTTTGCGGTTCCTGATAGGGTATCCCCTTGCCTCATAAACCGGATGACCAGACTACGGAAATGAGGCATTGGGAGAGGTGGCCGAGTGGCTGAAGGCAACGGTTTGCTAAACCGTCGTACGGGTTCAGACCCGTACCGCGGGTTCGAATCCCGCCCTCTCCGGTTTCAGCCTCAGAGCCTATGAAAATAGGCTTTTTCTGCTGTTTTGTGTTCTCGGCCGCTTCCGTTCTTTTTCCCCGAAATGTTCGCTGATGTTCGCCCGTTTTCGCCTTGACGCGCCCCAATTCGCGTCCCGAAAATGGTTCGACATTCGGTTTTCCTATGGCATCCACCGGCCTGTTATCTGTTCCGGTATCAAACGTCATGGTCTTTATTTTCTCTGGCGGCAGTTTCTGCATTGCCGTCAACGTCGCCTGGGTGACCGTCTCGGACGATTTATCCGATACCCGCGACAATGGGTATTCTTTGGGCATGACAACCAGGCACTCGGTCGCTATGCTATCACGCGTCTGACGGAGGATAGGGCCACGCTGGGAAGCGACCCGAGCACCGTCAGATCCTCGGAGCATGAGGCGGTGAAAGCCATCGCCTTGTGCCCTCTTTTAGAATGCTCTGAGGCAAAAGCGATAAATCCCAGCCCGCAGGGCGGGCCGAATCGTAATCCAAAGCGTTGCGCTTCAGATTAAAATGCGCCTCTTCTTTTCAACTTTCTGATCTGGTATCTGCCACAATCCGCAGGGCTCACCCACGAATCAGGATTGTTCGTTTTATATTCGCTGCCTGCTCCTCTTCATATACATTATAGAGTCAAAATAATTAATGTATCTGCAGTAAGATTTCTAAAGTCTGTTGTCTCGCTTTCGGTCAGTCGAGACTGATCTGTTCGTAGTTTCCCCTTACGGCTAATCCCACTGGTGCAGCAGGCGGAACATTATTTATAGGTTATAGGAACTATTTCCTTAACCACGAAACCGATAATGACCTGACGGTTAATAGAGCCGTTGAATGTCATGCTGGGAATTTCTGCAACGCCTGTTGCAACTTTATAGCCGGCAGCGCCCGTACCTCCTGTCGTGGCGTCACCAAACTGCTGGTCAAATCCTTCCGTAAAATCATTGTTGAGTGTATACGAGTTCATATTGCCACATGTAGCGGCAACAAAAACCATATCCCCTTCTTCTGTAAAAAGTGCATCCGTCATAATTGGATTACTGCCGGTCGTGCTTGCAGAATCGCTGTCTCCAATCCAACTCGTCTGGTCAACATCCTCAAGGAACACGCTGGTATATACGGCTGCACCGGGCGTGGCGCTCCAAACAGGAATAAACGTACTGCTGGTTGCGGTGTCTATACCGGCCTCATCCAGAAGGAATGCTGTGACATTGGCCGTATAACTCGTACCGACAACCTGATCGATGATTTTCGCCATCGGTTGACCGCCGTACGTGACGGAATCCAGCGTTACTGTGCCGCTGGAATGTTCAGCGTATGCAAAAAACAGTAATGCACGATTTTGGCCCGATTCCACACTATGTGTTGTACCGGTTGTCCAATCTCCAAGGACATTCAACTCATACGAGGGCGGGCCGGTGGTGACCAATACCTCGCTGGACCATTCGGTCTCATTCAGGAAGGGGTAGCCGTCGCGTGCTTTAACCCTGAAGATGTACTGTGTATACGGATTGAGCTTGGGGGTCGTATAACTCGGGCTTGCCTGCCAGTCACTGCTTACGCTGTCGTCGGTTGTACATTCAAAATAATACGCCACTGGCGGACTGACAGCATCGGTAGCCGTTGCCGCGGTCATTGTTATATTGGAATCCGTTACGCTGGGTTCGCCACCGATGGCCCATTCCATCGGATCCGGACTCGGCGGTTGCCTATCGTTCGTATGAATCCAACGAGCACCGCGAACGTACATTGCAAGGCTGTAGACTCCATTCTGACAGGTCATATAGAGCGTTTTTCCTGCAGGTCCTCCGAACGTC
>JAFGGE010000127.1 GCA_016930745.1 Sedimentisphaerales bacterium | reverse complement strand
TTTCATGTGTACGCGGTCGAGTGGTACGAGGATCACATGGACTTCTTCCTGGATGGGACCAAATACTTCTCCTTCGCCAACGAAGGCACGGGCAACGACGTCTGGCCGTATGACAAGCCGCACTACCTGATCCTGAACCTGGCACTCGGCGGCTCCTGGGGCGGACAGAAGGGAGTGGATGATTCCATCTTCCCGCAGAAGTACTACATCGATTATGTGCGGGCCTATCAGAAGCGGGAGAAATAAATCGGGACGCGTTTTTTTTAACAGCAAGCGGTTTTCGTAATAGGATGGATTCGGTTTTGTTTCCGAACCCATACTGTAAAAGTAAGGCGATAGAATGTTCCAACTTTAACGAGAGGATTATCGATGGCTCAGGAAAAAGTACGCATCATGCCATGTCTGGATATGCAGAATGGCCGCGTCGTCAAGGGAGTGCATTTCGTCGATATCCGGGATGCGGGCGATCCGGTCGGATGCGCCCAGGCCTACTGCAAAGCCGGGGCGGATGAACTGGCCCTGCTGGATATCACCGCAACGGTGGAGGGCCGGCGGACCATGCTCGATGTCGTGCGTAAAGTGGCCCAGGCGTGCAGTGTACCGTTTACCGTGGGCGGCGGAATTGCCGATGTTGCGGGAGCGGCCGCCGTGCTCGAAGCGGGCGCCGACAAGATCTCGACCAGCAGCGCGGCCTTCCGAAAGCCCGAGGTGATCGCCGAGATGGTCAGGGAATTCGGTCCGGACAAGGTCACTGTCGCCATCGATGTGGATATCAATCCTTCGCTGCCGTCCGGTTATGAAGTGTATATCGACGGAGGACGCACCGCGACCGGCCACGATGCGGTGGAATGGGCCAGACAGGTGGATGGTTTCGGCGTGCCGGTGATTCTGCCGACCAGCAAGGCAGGGGATGGGGCGAAAACGGGGTATGATCTGCCGGTAATCCGCGCCATGGCCGAGGCGACCAGCGCCACCATCGTAGCCTCAGGCGGAGCGGGAAAGCTGGAGCATTTTTACGAAGCGGTACAGGCCGGGGCGAAAGTGCTTCTGGCGGCGTCGGTCTTCCACTTCAATATGATCCCGATCCCGGAACTCAAGGCGTATCTCCGTGAAAAAGGTGTTGCCCTGGCAGCGCCGTAATGGAACGAAAATGGTACCGTAATTAAGGCTCTTCTCCAATCAAATTGGTAGATCCTGCTCTTTGAAAATCATACGTATTTTGGATTTAACGCTGTAAGGCAACAGCATACAGGGGTGTATTTGGGCAGGATTGGGCAACACTGGGAAGCGACCTGAGTACCCTGATAGCGGCATACCGCATGGGGCTGTATCCTTAGTGGAGCCGCCCATGTACCGTATTCTGCTGGTGTCTGCCATGCGATAAATCCACGTTTTTCATTTCGTAAACCAACCAGCTTTTTGGGAGTTGAATCCTAAACAAAGAATATGAATAAGCCACCGAGAACACAGAGAGAAGCATTTCTATCTTCTCTGTGATCTTTGATACACGTAGCGGCTTGCCCAAAGACATTATAGCGTCGATCAATTTCAATCAATTCAAAGAGTTAACAAACTGGATTTGTAGTAACCTGGCGCCAAAACTTATCGGCAAGGAAGACGGAAGGACAAAGCGAACCGCATTATTGCACACCTATGGTCGAATTTGGGAATGATGCCTGAGCATGACAAAACTTGATGATTTTCGAAACTGCCAAGCCTTAATGGCGGGAGTACTGTCTCATAGGCAGTATTTCCTTCAACCGAGTCTCCTCATGCTACAGCAGCAGACCTGAATAAAGACAACGAAGTCAATCTCTTCGATCTGAGTGTTCTTTCCGAGTAATGGCTTATAAGCCATGAGTCTTTATGAGAACGAAAAATGGTTTGACAAGTCGTCGGTAAAACGATTCCAATAGAGGGTCATGGACCGTCCTGAACAGAAACTCAAATCGATGACAGGAGCAGGAAGATGAAACAAGACCGCCCAAACAAGACCTCGTCCGCACTCCGTATGATTCTTTTGGCCACGGCGATCAGCCTGGCGCTCATCCTGATCTGCGGGGATCTGGACTCGGCCCAGCAGGTCGATGTGCGGCAGCTCCGTGCGGGCAGGAATTTTATAGTAACTCCCGTGTACAGCCTGGAAGAAGATCTGGAAATCTTGGCGCTCTTCAAGGATTTACGCGTCGCCGATGTCAGCGACGGGATGGACAAGGCGGGCCTGCAGAACATCGGCCTGATGGATCCGGCCATCCACCCCTCCTGGAAAGATACGCAGAAGTTTACGCACCGGATCGCAGGCGTTGCCGTGACGGCGCGTTATGTTCCCACACAGAAATCCCCTGCCGGGCAGGGAACTTCCGAAGACTTCGACAAGTGGGTAGGGCGGTGGTACTCCGAGATTTCCCCTGAGCCATTCACGCCCCTGATTCGCCAGGGCACCGTGCTGGTCATCGACGATGCCGACAGTACGGACGTGGGCACGATCGGCTCCAATAACATCATGGGCTGGAAAAAACGCGGCTGCGTGGGCGTGGTGACCGACAGCGGCTCGCGCGACACCGATGAGATCGCGGCTCAGGGCGTACCCCTGTACCTTCGCCATGTTACGCGGGGCATCCGCCCGGGTCGCAACGAGATCGAATCGGTCAACCGTCCCATCGAATGCGGGGGCGTGCTGGTCATGCCCGGCGATATCCTCGTCGCCGACGGGGACGGGGTAATCGTCGTTCCGCGAGCCAAAGCCAAAGAAGTCGCTGTCTATGCCGGGGCTACTTTGACGACCGACAAGGCCCAGCGCAGAAAATTATATGAAGACCTGGGACTGAAGCCGGACGATTCGGTCAAGTAGCCGGCGACCTTCAATATGGGTAAAACCGCATTTATCGGACGTGCAAAATTGCCGTTTTTCGTTCAAAAATGGGGTTAAAGGTCTACGGCCCGTCAACCGAAGTAACCTGCAGATATGGTATAAAACAATCCCTGTCTGAGGGTTACTTCTTGGATATAAACAGACGCAAACGCATCCGTCGACTGGTGCATGGGCTCAATCAGCATCGTCGTCGGCAGGCACAAAAAATAGACATCCTTTGTAACGACATGGTTGCCGCCCATAAGGCTTTTACGATTCAGCTTAATCATTTGCTGTTTGCAACCAGCTTTTATGAATCCATCCTGGGGCGCAGCGACCTGCGGGAGTTGCTGGAAACCGCGGCCCAGTGGATCCAGCGGCAGATCGCCAATGCACATGTAGACGTCTTTCTTCTGGTCGGCGACCGTATTGAAATGCACTGTGTGGACGACGACAATCCGATCGGGCTGGATCGGAATGGGATCGAGTCGTGTTTTACGCCCGAAGTCATCCGGAATATCAGCCGGGCCAACTGGATCTGTTCGCTGGAGGATATGATCGGGATGGGGCTGCGATGCGATTCTGGGCCTCTGAACAGGGTTTCCGCTGCCGCAGTACCGCTGGGCCGCTATGCCCCGGGTATCGGTTTCCTGTTGATTATGCGTTCATCAGAGAAACCTCTTATGCAGAGGGAACTTCGGTTGCTGACCGGGATCACCCCGGGATTATGCCGGGCCATTCAAGCATTCCAAAAATCAACCCATATTCCCTATACTAGCTAATTTAACAATAACACACTTCACAACAATAGTAATAATGTGGTTTTCTTTGGTTATCCATTCGAAATCTCTGCACTTTTTTTCTAATCGAGCTTGAAACGATCTGTTCTCAACACTGGTACACAGGATTTCTAAAGTAAATTCTGTTACCTGAAAGCAGATATATACACTATCTGGAGGGAATCGCGGTATAATAATCGTCTGGTTACGGGAAAGAGTTGGGAAATTATGTTTTTTTGTAACAAAAACAAGGTTTTGTGCGTCAAAATAAAGAAGATGGAGTAAGGATTTTCCTTGCTTGCGCCTGCGATGGGCTCCCCTCGTGTTAAGGTTGACATAAGTTCTTTTATTATATATGATTACAAGTTTAATCAAATCCGTTGATATCCAAGGAAGCAAATGATACTGATGACGGAAGAACGTAAAAAACTGGGCCAGATGTTGGTGGAACGCTCTTATGTGGAGCCGGCTGCTCTGGAAACCGCTCTGGAGCGGCAAAAAACCCGGGGCGGCAAGATCGGCCAGCTCCTGTTGGAACTTGGATATGTCAAAGAAAGACATCTGAGCGAAACCCTGGCCGCGCAGGCCGGGATCACCCGGGTAAACATGGAGCATCTCAACGTATCTCCCGATATTTTAAATTTGCTTCCGGCCGAATTGGCCAGTAAATACAACGTTTTCCCGCTGGAACGGCAGAATGGCCGTCTCACTCTGGCGATGGCCGATCCGTTTGACAGCCTGGCTATCGAGGAAATCCGTCTGGTAACCGGTCTTTCGATTCGTCGCCGTTACGGCAGTCCCGCCGATTTGGAAAAGGCCATTCATCAATATTACGGCAGCAATGTCTCCCGAATGCTGGAAGATCTGGCGCCCGCCGAACGCAAGACCGCTGAAGAAGTCCAGGCCGATATCATGGACAACGGCGACATCAGCACGGCTAAGCTGCATGAATTGGCTCGTGAGCCATCCCTGATCAATTTGGTCAACCTGGTGATCTTCGAGGCCATCGAGGCCCGAGCCAGCGATATCCACATAGAGCCGTTCGAAAAGGCCGTCAAAATCAAGTATCGGATCGACGGTATGCTCATCGAGAAATCCAATTCCCCCAAGCGGCTTCAGGCGGCGATTATCTCGCGTGTCAAGATTATGGCCGGTATGGATATCGCCGAGCGGTTTGTGCCGCAGGACGGGCATATCGAATTTATGAGCGGAGCGACCAAGATCGATTTGCGTGTTTCGACGGTCCCGACCGTCTTTGGCGAGTCGATCACCATGCGTATTCTGGACCGCAGCGCCGCCTTGATTGAACTGGAAGAACTGGGCATGATCGAACAGACCCTGGTCGGGTTTAACCACTGCCTGGGCAAGGCCCATGGAATCGTTCTGGTGACCGGACCGACCGGCAGCGGAAAAACGACCACGCTCTATGCCTCTCTGAACAAGATTTTTGATCCGAGCCTGAAGATTATCACGATCGAGGATCCGGTCGAATACCAGCTCGACGGTATCATCCAGATGCCGGTCAACCCGCGGCGGGGTCTGACCTTCGGCAGGGGCTTGCGCCATATTTTACGGCAGGACCCCGATATCATCATGGTCGGCGAAATCCGCGACAAAGAGACGGCCGACATCGCGGTGCGAGCCGCTTTGACGGGACATTTGGTCTTCTCGACGCTGCATACCAACGATGCGGCCGGCGCCATCACCCGATTGATCGATATGGGCGTCGAGCCGTTCCTGGTGGCCAGCTCCCTGGAAGGGGTTTTGGCGCAGCGCCTGGTGCGAAAGATTTGCCCGGCCTGCAAGGTTCCTTATAAACCCAACGCCAGCCTTTTGGAGAGCCTGAATAACTCGATCACGATATCCCCCGATACTCCGCTGTATCATGGGAAAGGATGCGAAGAATGCAATGGGACCGGCATGAGGGGGCGTATCGGCATCTTTGAGCTGCTGCGGATCAATGAGCCCCTTCGCAAGTTAATCGCCAACCGTCCGACAACCGAGCAGATCCTCGAACACGCACCGGAAGATCATGTCTCAATGCGGCACGGAGGTATCGTTAAAATTTTACAAGGGGTCACCACCCCGGAAGAAGTCCTGCGGGCCACGCAGGGCGTCGAAGAAGACTGACGGCGCATTGCGAGCAAGCCGGGCGGCAGAGACGATACACCGGAGGAAACGAACAGAACAGACAGGAGCGATGCGCAATAGCGTTCGCTCCGGCGAAAACGATTGGTGGTGTCATGGCGGAATTTATGTACAAAGGCGTAGACCGAGGAGGGCAGGCGATCAGCGGCGTTATCGAGGCGGTGGATCGCCGAAAAGCCGTGTCCGATCTGGCTGCACAGGGTCATTTTGTCTCGGAGCTGATCGAAAAGGCCGGGGCTATTCGTGACGCGGTTGCCGCCGCTTCTCCTTCGGCGTCCGCTCGTCGGTTCTCCCTCAGTTCCAACCGGATCACAAGCAAGGACATTGTAGCGGTGACCGCCCAGCTCAGCACCGCACTTCGCACGGGGCTTCCCATTCTCAATGCCGTTCAGATCATCGCGGAACAGCAGCACAAACCCCCCCTTAAAAAACTCCTTCTGGATCTGGCCGAAGCGGTGCGAGCGGGCGATTCGCTCTCGGAGGCCATGGCCGACTATCCGCGGGTTTTCAGCAAGCTGTATGTCTCAATGGTGCAGGTCGGGGAGACGGGAGGCATCCTGGATCAGACGATGAGTCAGCTTTCCAAGCTGCTGCTGCGCGAGCAGAAGACCAAGACCAACATGAAGAACGCCCTGGTCTATCCGCTTTTAGTGTTGGTAGCGGGAATCATTTCGGTTATTATTATGCTGACGGCGGTCTTTCCCAAGATGATCGACACCCTGGGCGGCTCGGTGGCCCTGATGCCCTGGCCGACGCGAATGCTCATGTCGATGAGCAATTTTCTGATCGACTTCGGATGGCTCTTGGCGATCATTCTGGGCATTCTCGGTTTTTTGTTCGTTAAGTGGAAACGCAGCGAAGCCGGGCGCCTGGCCTGGGACAGCGGTTTGCTGAAAGTTCCGATTCTGGGCAATGTGTTACGGGCGATTGCGGTAGGACGTTTTGCCCGAACATTGGGCGCGCTGGCCAAAAGCGGCATCAATATTCTGCCGGCCCTGGGCGTAGTGCGGGATACGCTGGGCAACGAGCTCCTGGGACGAAAGATCGATGAGGTCGCCGAGAGGGTCAAGACCGGCGAACCGGTGGCGGTGCCGCTGGGATCGTCCGGTCTGTTTCCGCCGCTGCTGGTGCAGATCGTGAATATCGGCGAGCAAACGGGCACCGTCGACGAGCTTCTCTTGAACGCCGCCGACACCTTTGACGAAGAAGCCGATACGGCCATTACCCGATTTATGGCGGTTTTCCCCGCCCTGCTGATCATGCTTCTGGCCGTTGTGATCGGATTCATTATCGTGGCGACGTTGCTGCCCATCATGTCGATGGACCTGGGAGGTATCGGGGGTTAAGACAATCAGGAAAGGATGACGGAATGAATCGAAGAACGCGAAGAAACAAGCGAAAAGGTTTTACCTTGATCGAGCTGGTGATTGTGGCGGTGATCCTGGCCCTGCTGGGCACGCTTGTGGTGCCCAACATCATTAAAAAATTCGGCGCGGCCAAGCACAATATCGCCAAGGCCAAGATGAAGCTGGTGGAAGGGGAGCTAATCCAGTTTAAGGTGGACTGCGGACGATTTCCCTCGGACACCGAAGGACTTGCGGCTCTGTTTGTTATGCCGGATGATCTGGAAGGGAAATGGAATGGCCCTTATTTGAAGGAAAAACAATTGCTCGATCCCTGGGACAATCCGTTTCTCTATATCGCCGAAGGACAACTGAATCCCGGCAGTTTCGATCTGATCAGCTATGGCGCCGATGGAGTAGAAGGCGGTGAAGGCGAAAACGCAGACATCTATAACGACGAATAACGGTTCGCGCATGGTCCGAGCCAGACGACCGGGTTTTACCCTGATCGAGATCATGGTCGTAACGATCATCGGTGCGATGCTGATGGGCGGTTTGTTGAATGTTTCCATGCATCGGTATCGACGGATGCAGGTAGAGCAGTATGCCAAGCAGTTTTTTCTGGCGGCCAAATACGCCCGGATCTATGCGATCGAGCGACAAGAGCCCTGTCATCTTATGCTCAGCCAGGAGACGAATAGTTTTGCCGTGTACGGTCGCGTCTCCCCCAGCGGCGGCGAAACGGTCCTGAGCAATCCTTTTACCCGGCCGCGCACCATGGACAACGGCATCCAATTCGAAAAGATCGCGATTACCCCGGCCGGCGCGGAAAGCACGCCGGCCGAACTGGGGCAGCAAATGGCGATTGTCTTTCGGCCCGACGGCAGCGCCGATACGGCGATTATACAGATCGGAAACGGGACAGACCACTACAGTATCGCCATCTCCGGAGGAACCGGAAAAGCGAGGGTACAGCTGGGCGAACTGGATGAATTGCCCGTCGACGTGGTGGATTTGGATATGCAGTGATGAAACGGATTAAAAATCACAATACAAAAGCATTTAGTCTGGTCGAGATGGTTGCCGCTTCGACGATCCTGAGTCTGGGCGTCATTACTCTGTGTTCCCTGAGCGTTCGCAATGTGACGCGAATACACGATAATCAGAAGGAGGAAATGGCATGGGATATCCTCGATCGGCAGATGGCGATGATTGACTATGTGGGGATCGATTCCTTCGTACAACTGGGGCAATTGGAGGGGACGCTGGGCAGCGGAGACAGCCCCCTGGGCGAATACCAATGGCAGGCTGTTTTGGAGGAAGGAGACTATATCGGATTATACGAGGTCGCCATGGTGATTTCCTGGGGATCCGAACGGCATAAACAATCCATAACCGCTTCGACGATGTTTCTCGGTGCGCCGGCCGAGGAAGAAGAGGAAGAAGGCGACCAGCAGGACCAGCAGGGCGAATCAGCCACATCCGGCCAGGAGGGCGCCTCCGGAACCGCCGGCACTACCGCACGATCGGGCGGGGGAGGTTTTAGCCCGGGAAGCGCCAACCGCGGCGGCGGGGGTCCGGGCGGCGGCCAGACCGGCGGCGGCCCGGGAGGTGGTAGGCCCGGAGGGGAAGGAGCGGGCGGTGGAACCCGTCCGGGGGGAAGGCAAGGCGGCGGCGAAACGGGCGGCGGAGGTAATTTCCGGCCCGGCAGCGGCGGCGCCATTCGGCCCGGCGGCCAAGGCACAAGACCCGGCGGCAATACATCAGGACGAACCGGCAGAAGCAGCAGCGTCAATAGCACAGGACGTTCCAGCGGAGGCGGATCCGGTGGTCGTCCGTCCGGTGGCGGAGGTTCAGGACGGTGAGAACCGCAGGGAATAGAAGAGGATTCACTTTGATCGAAATGGTCGTCGCGTCCGTGATCGGCGTGTTTATCACCGTCGTAACGGTCGGAACGCTTCGAACCATCGCCGCCGCGCGGGAATCGATTACCGCGGCTACCACAGCGACTGATGAAATCCGTTTTGTCTGTCGGCTGCTGCGAACGGATCTGGCGAATCTCTATAGAGATTCACGAATCGACCGGCTCCGCCTGGTCGGCACGGTGGAAGAAACCAGCGGGACGTCGCTCAGTTCGATGACGATGTGGGTCACCTCCGGCACGCCGGCCCGGCGAATGCAGCCGGAAGGCGATGTGTACGAGGTGCAGTATTTTTTGACGCCCCGGGAAGAATCATTGGCGCTGATGCGCCGGGTCTGTCCGATAGTAACGGTGCCGCGAGACGATGAGAACTATGTCGAATCCGTCGGGGGGATGCTGACCACCCTGGCGGAAAATATCGTTTCGTTTCAAGTCCAGTATTACGACGGATACGAATGGCTGGACCAATGGCCCGAAGAACAGGAAGTGTTGCCCGAACTGATGCAGATCACCCTGATCGGCCGGCTGCCGAACGATCCGGAAGTGAAACGGCCGATTATACGAAGCATTGCCGTAACCTTTCCCCGTGTGGCCGAAGCCCTGAAAGCTACGCTGGACGAAGAAGCGGAAACCGAATTTCAAGATGTCAGTCCGATTGATGTGAGCCAGTAATTCAGTGAAACGAAATGGTACACAACCTGAAGGCGTTATTCTGGTCGGCGTATTATGGACGCTGGTCCTGCTGACCATTATCGTCACGATCGCCTCGCAGATGACCTATGTGGACACGCACATCAGCATGGCCGCCGGGGATCGAATTCGCTGCAAATGGGCCGCCCGGGCCGGGCTGGAAAAAACGATCGCCCTGCTGGAAAACGAAGATCTCAGCAGCGACAGCCTCTACGATGTCTGGAGCGGATACGTCCCCGATATCAACGATATTGTCCTGGACGGGGTCCGGTTTGCCGTTGCGGTGACCGATGAGGCCGGCAAACTGAACATCAATACCGCTACGCGGGAACAATTACTCTGGCTGCCGGACATGACCGAGGAAATCGCCGATTCGATCCTGGACTGGCGCGACAGCGACGACGACGGCCGCGCCCTCGGAGCCGAAGGTTCCTATTATGTCAATCTGCCCTATGGATACCAGGCCCGCAACGAAAGTATTCGAACCATTCGTGAATTGCTGATGATTAAAGGCGTCACCGAGGCGCATGTATATGGAACCGGCCAGGGCGTCGAAGCGATCTCGGATTACAATGAAGGATGGATCAAGTATCTGACCTGTTATTCCTACGACACCAATACCGATGCCGACGGCAATCCAAGAATCGATATCAACCGAGCCGGCGAAAATCAGCTCCAGCAGGATCTGGGACTCAGCGCAGGGCAGGCCCGATGGATCGTGGAAAACCGACAGTACAGCAATATCGGCGACCTGCTGACCAAGGCATTGAGCGGGGGTACCGGATCCCAATCCGGCTCCGGAAACAATACCAATTCCAATCCACAACAATCCGAACCGATTACCGCAGACCAATTCTATGAAATCGCCGACAAAATTACGACTACGCGGGGCAGCGGCCGGGTCCGGGGCAGAGTCAATATAAATACCGCCCCATTGCGGGTTCTGGCGGCGTTGCTGGGGGGGGATGAGCAGGCGGCCATGGACATCATGGCCTTGCGGGAAAACATGGGTGGCGGGTTGACTTCTCTGGCGGATCTGAAAAATATCGATATTATTTCCTCGGATACGACGAATGATTTCATAAATTATGTTACCACGCGGTCCAGTGTGTACACTCTCGATATCGTCGCGACGGCCGACAGGTCGGCAATGACCTATACGGTCGAGGCGGTGGTAGATCGCGGGAGGTCTCCGACCGAGATTCTGTACTTTCGCGAAGGAGCGATTCATTGATCAGACAGGCGAAACAGACAAGTAAACCCGACACCGTGATTGCCGTATCGACCGGCTATAACGGCGGCGGACCGTATAAAGCGGTCATGCTGCGCACGGTGGCCGACGATTTTGAAGTGGTTTGGCATCGGATCAGCGCCGAAGAAACGGATATAGGAGCGTTTCTTTCCGAATGTACACGGGACATCCCATCCGCCGAGGGAATGCCTGCCCCGCTTCTGGCGGTAGCGATGGATTCGGCGATGGCGGCTATCTATCACCTGGAGCTGCCCCCGGTAAAAGAAAACCAGCTGGAGGGGATCATCCGGATGCAGGCCGAATCGCTGCTGCCGCTGCCGGCCGAGGAGATGGAGATGACCTGGCGGGTAGAATCCGGCCATGAACCAACGCGGGCCGGCACATTGCTGGCCGCCCGGAAGGATACGGTCGGTTCTTTTTTAGCGAAAACAAGGGCCGCTCGGGTCCATGTGGTGATGCCCGACTGCGAAGGGACGATTCGCGCATGGCGGCAATGTTTCGGCGGGGACCGTCAATCCGCCCTGATCCTGCATATCCGCCCCAAAGACACTCGGGTTTTACTGGCACAAGGAGGGGTGCTGTCGCAGGCTGTAACGATTGACGTCGGGTCAGAGGACCTGAACGATCCGGAATTGAAAACAGAATCCACCGAACTCTTTGCTCACGATCTGAGCAGCGCTATAGAGCGATTCAGCGCCGATTCCGAATTGAAGGATCGTATCTTCATCCTGGCGGAGAACCGTCAGGCGCATTTCGAGCTGCTCGGGCATCTAAAGCAAAAAGGTCTTGCCGTGCAGGCCAGCGTCGCCCGGCCGAATGTGATCGACATCGGATTTGACGCCGCGCCCGGACTTGTACAGGAGGAACCCGCATCGGTCTGCGGATCCCAGGTCTTTGCCGCCGAAGGGGAGTTAACCCCGGACATTATATTCGACTATCTTGAGCCGATCGGCGCCGGGATCCTGGTCCTGGACGAGCGGACCCGTCCGCTGAACCTTCTGGAAGCCGGCCAGGCCCGGAAAAAAGAAGAAAAACTCTCGGCTTCTTCCCGGCTCTTGCTAATTACCTCCGTGGCGGCGGCGCTGATGCTGATCGTCTTCCTTGTCGTCGCCAAACGTCTGGATACGGCGGAGCTGGCGCGTCTGGAAAACAGCAAGCTCAGCGAACTGGTGGCGATTCATAAAACCCATCAGCGGATCGCCGAAGAGAGACCGGACGTCCTGGATGTTTTAACCAAGCTTAACGAAAGCGTGGAAAGCGGGATGATGCTGGACAGTTTCATCTTCCAAAAAGGAAAACCCATTCAAGTTGCCAGCTCAGCCGCCAGCTACGAACAGCTTTATAAATTTCAGAAGACGCTGCAGTCGAAGGCCGGCATTAAGGACGTGGACATTCAAAGCCCTTCCCTCGATTCGCGAAGCAATCGGGTGACGTTCAAGATGACGTTTCGGTACAGAGACTTCTGTGGAGGGAAATAACCGATGTGGAATCGACTGTCGCAACGGGATCGGCGTGCGGTTCTCTGGGGATCGCTGGCCATCGCTTTGATTGTTATATATCTCTTTGCCGGTGAATGGCTTAGCGATTGGCAGATGACGCGTTCGGATCTGAAAGAGATGCGAATCCAGTTGAAGGCTATTGAGCAGCAGGCCGCCGGCAAGCCGACGGCGCGACAGATCGCCGCGATGACGGCCGTGCCGAAATTCGAAATGCCCGTAAAAGAAGAGGAACAATTGGTTCTGTTCCGAAATGAATTTAACGAGCAGATCAAGCGGGCCGGAATCAAGGCCAAGAGCCTGGATTATCTGGCCTCCAAGAAAATCGCCGGCGTAGGCGGCTACAAAACGCTCCGTTTGCAGTGCAAGTCGCGGTGTAATCTGAGCCAGGTGCTGGATTTACTGGGCAATCTCAACAGCAATCCGTATCTGGTCGGCGTGGAAGAGATCCAGATTCGCCCGGATCAGAGAAATCGACAGGAAGTAGACCTGATATTAACTGTTTCGACGTTCGCCAAATAATGGCTTGAAGGGAGTCCTGTATGAGCATAATCCATCTTTTTCGCAAGAAAACAAATCTGATCCGACTGACAGGGGCACTGGCGATTCTCTTTGCCGCGGCTACGATAGCCGACGTGGTACAATACCAGGTAACCACGGTGTCTCTTCCCGGTGTCATCGCTTCGGCCGAAAAAAGCCGTCAGCAGGACGAGGAAACCGTTCAGAAGTATTTGGCGGCGCCGAAGGAGTCGGCCGGTGGATTGAAAAGGAAAAACATGTTCGCTCCCGTTCCCGGCAAGCCCAGTCAACCGGTTTGTACGGGGCTGTTCGGCGATACGGCCGTCTTCGGCGACAAACTGTATAACATCGGGGATGAAGTATCCGGCGCCAAGATCGTTGCCATCGGCCCCAACGATGTAACGATCCTCTGGGAAGAGAAAGAAACCAAACTGATTCCCTTCGGCGTCGCCAACAGCAACGGTTCCGGCGGGGACCGAAGGGGGGGCGATCGCCGGGAGGAAGGTCGTTCCCGAGAGGGCCGCGGTTCCGGCGAGGGAAGACCTACGGTCGCTACCGGCGGGCCGCCGGAGGGACGATTCCGTTTTGAACCTACCGCGGATCAGCGGGCGCGTATGGAAGAAATGCGGGACCGATTCATGAACGCTACGCCGGAAGAGCGGGAAAAATTGCGGGAAGAATTCCGTCAACGAATGGGATTTGGAGACCGCGGTCCGGGCGGCGGTATGGGGGGCGGCATGGGGGGTGGATTCGGCGGCGGACCCGGCGGTCGAGGCGGCAGATAATCAGGGATAATCTTTTTCAAGGAGAAACCTTTGAAACGCATAAGCATTTTGTCTGTGTTCGTATTTTTTTTCTTGTTTGGATATCTGTATGACGCAGATCGGATCAGGGCGGCCGAATCCAACAGCGCCGCCGAGATCTCTGCGGTTGTGACCGAGCAGCCGGTTTCCCCGGCAGGCGACCCCAATCAAGCTTCGGCTCCGGCGGTTCCTCCTCCCGGGTTTCCGAATGCAGGATTGAACGTCGGCGACGCCAAGGCCTTTCTGGAAATGATGGGGGGCGATCCGAATCTGGCCGAAGGCATGGGATTGCCGAGCAGTACCCCTTTGCCGTCCGGGATAACCGCAAGAACACCGGTAGCGGCCTTAAGCGGATGGCAGCCGGGATTCAACGAACAACAGCCAGTTTCCACGCAGAGAGACGGTTCCGCCGGTTTTGACTGGTTCGGCCAGCTTGCTTCGGCGGGAACCAATCAGGCCGAGCCGGAAGAATCGATCAACCTGAACAATGTCGAAATGCGAATCATCGTCCAGAAACTGGGCGACTGGACGGGCAAACCGATCATTCCCACAACGGATGAAGTGCTGCAAAAGAGAATCACCATTTACGCCAGCCAGAAAGTGCCGCGCAGCCGGGCATTGTCGCTGGTGTATGCCGCCCTGCGAGCCCGGGGCGTGATCGCCGAACATGCCGAGGACAAGATTTTCCTCAAGCCGATCGCCGAAGCCAGGCAAGGATACGTTCCCACTTTAGGCCCGGACGACGCCTTGGCCCGAATCGAAGACAAGAATATGATCGTGGAAAAGTTTTTCCGCCTCAAGAGCTATGATGCCACCCGGCTGAGCCAGATTATCACCCCGCTGATCGCCGAATACGGCCATGTGACGGCTTTGGCCAATACCAACGACGTCGTGGTGATCGACACGGTGGAAAACCTGACGCGTATCGAACGGATCGTTCGACAGCTTGATATTGCCGAGTCGGAACAGGTCGTCGAACAGATTTTCGAGATCCAAAACGGCGATCCGGCCGAGATTGTACAATTGCTGCAAATTATTTTAAGCGGCGGCACCCAAAGCAGCGGGGGTGGCCAGGATCGTTCGCGCGGAAGGCCTTCTGATAGTGACAGCAGATCTTCCCGATCCGAAGGCAGGCCCGGCGCTACTACTGTCAATCCCGCCAGCACGGTGACGATTTCCACAGAAATTCCGATCCGGTTGATCCCGATGCCCAAACAAAACTGGATCATTGCGCGGGCCTCCGAAAGAGACATGGACCTGATCGAGTCCTGGATCAAAAAACTGGATATCTCGCAATCCACGGAGCAGGGACAAAGTGTAATTCCTGTCCGTTATGTCGATCCCAGAGAAGTAGCCCGTGCCGTACAGAGTGCGATCGAAGACATGCCCGGCACCCAGTTTGAGGCAAGTATCGTTGTGGAAGCCTTAACCCAGTCCAAGCAGATTGTCGTCTGGGGCAGCGAGGAAAACCGCAAGATGGTCGAGCGACTGGTCGCGGAAATCGACCTGCCCGGAATGGATATCTTTATTGAGAGGACATTCAAACTCAACTATGCCGATCCGGATCAAATCAAAACCAATATCGACGGACTTTACGGCGAATTGAGCAGTCGAACCACCGGCGGCCGTTCATACAACATATATGGCGGTTATAGTTCCTACGGCTCGTCAAGCACAGCGGAGGACACCGTCAAGGTCATTGCCTATCCGACGCTGCGTCAGGTTACGGTGATCGCCTCGGAAAAGAACATGCAGAAAATCGCCAAGCAGATCACCGAAGAATGGGATGTGCCTCTGGATATCTCCAAGGATCAGTATCGTCTTGTCACTCTCCACAACTCCGATCCGGTGCAGATGGCCCAATTGTTGAGCACCCTTTTCAGCGCCACCGACAGCGGCAGCTCCAACAACCTGATCCGCATGATCATGGGCGGCCGTGTTATGGAGGACGAAAAGAGCAAAATCGTCGGTTCGCTGTACGGGATGTTCACCTTCGAACCGGTGCCGAATACCAAGAAAATCATTATCATCAGCAAGATCCCCGAAGCGTATGACGTAATCGAAAAACTGATCAAGGACCTGGACAGCGAGGAAAAGGCGGAGCTTCCGCAGGTTATCACTCTCAACTATGCCGACGCCGAAGATCTTTGCGACCAGTTGAACGCCCTGCTCAACGAGCCGGGCACAACCGCCACGTTACAACGGAGCACCCGAGGTCTCAGCGAATATTCGGCGGACACCGGCTCCAGCGTTGCCGGACAGGAGGATCAGTCTGCCGGAACCATTACGCCGTGGTGGAACCGGCAAACCCGGACCACCACCACCGAGGAAATGCCCACCAGCAACCTGATCGGAAAAATCCGCTTTATCCCCGTGCACCGCAGCAAGGCGATTCTGGTCCTGGCGCCGTCGGAATATATGGAAGACATCCGTGCTATGGTTAAGGTGCTGGACCAGCCGGGGATGCAGGTGATGGTCAAGGTGGTCATCATGACCGCCGACCACAGCAATATCGAATCGCTCGGCGTAAAGTATTCCACCAACCAGCAGGCCCTGGGGGATGTCGGTGTCGATGCCCTTCGTGCCTTAGGAGGTCTTATCAGGGACGAGACACGGGGCAATACCATTTTGAGTTTCGATACCCAATTGTATGCTCTGGTTGATCTGCTTGTCAGCCAGGCCGACGCCCAGATTCTCAACCAACCGACCCTGTGGACCAAGGACAACAAAGAAGCGGCCTTTATCAAGGCTCAGGAAATCGCCTTTCTGGAACAGAGCCAGACCGACAGCTCCAATCCCAACTCGGTGGTCAACTCCTACAACTACCGCGACGTCGGCATCACCCTGCGGGTGCGCCCCAATATCACACCCGAAAAGGATGTGGATATGACCATCAATCTGGAAATCTCCGAGGTCGGTCCCGATATCAACGGACAGGTATCGACGAACAAACTGGATACCACGACCAGCATCATCGTTAAAAACGGCCAGACCATTATTCTGGGCGGGATTCTGACGCAGAAGGACTCCAAGGTGCTTAACAAGGTTCCTTTGCTGGGGGATATCCCGATTCTCGGAGAAGCCTTCAAGCATACCGATAACGAGCTGACCAACAGCGAGCTTCTGGTGTTTGTCACACCGTATGTCTTTGATGACGAAAATCTTCAGGCGATTCCCGCGGATACCGACAGCATGAAACAGCTTGAGCAGCCTCGTAAACGGATGGATACCATTCTTTCGGAACTGGATCAGGCCATTCAAAAGGCGCTTTTCAAGAATGAAATGGATTTTCAGGACAAAGAGGGGCCGGATATAGAAGAAGAAAAACGGCAACAAAGTGAAACCGGCGAAGTGGTGATCCTGCCCGAACCCGTCAAGACAGACTCCGTTCCCGCCGTTTCCGGGCAGGGGGCCTCGGTCTCTCCGGCGCTAACGGCGGACGAGCAGGAAAACGAGCGCATTCGTCAAATTGTGAAACAAGCCATGGAAAAGGCCCGAACCGAACCGGAACAGTAGCCGGCCGATTTCTCCGATTTCCAACAGGACAGCGAACCGGTTTCGCTGTCCTTTTTTTTGCGCTCCGCCGGAGGATTGGAAGAGACTCCTGGATTTGAATTGACATCGATCGGTTACAATGCGTATAAGCACAGAGGAGTTTCTTTCCGGAGTTTCCGTGCAGAGTCGCTTGCATGGATGCCGGTCCATGGTATACTTGAGAGGAAATCGAGGGAATTTGTATGATCGTTTCAGTCGACAGCGTGTTCTGGATTTCCCATTTGGCCCAGACTGCGCCTTTCACAGGGCCCAATGCTCTGGATCCGTCCGGCCTTTCCTTCAGTCCGGTCAAGCTGCTGGTCCTTATCGGCTGGATCTATCTGTGTCTGTATTGCGTCCAGCGCGTGGAGTACAGCCCGCTGGTTTCCGAACGATACAAGCCTCTGGTCAGCGTTTTTTCTCTGGTTGTCGGTCCTTTTATCTTTTTTGTCCTTGCCGTGGCCGATGTGACAACCAAACTGCAGGAAGGAGACATTCATTTCGACGATATCCTGAGTTATTTCTTCGGAAACGCATTTGTCGGCCGTAAAAAGCTCGGTGCCCGAAAAGCGAAAGATGAGGATTTTATCGAGCTGCTGGATTCTTCCGGGCGTAACTTTTTTGTCGAGGCCGGGGGCAAGGATCTGGAGAACCTGACCGATCAGAAGACGCTGGAGTTTACCCATCGGATTCTGCGGGAGGGAATCCGGCAGCGGGCCAGCGATATCCTCATCGATCCGAAAAGCTCCGGGATCTATACGGTTCGTTACCGTGTGGACGGCTATCTGCGGCTCGTAGAGGAGGTGGAGTCGGACCGCGCCAGGGCCATGGTCAACAGCATCAAAGCGATTGCGGGTATGGATATCGCCGAACGGCGCCGCGCCCTGGACGGGGCCTTCATGGCCAGGATCGCGGCGGGGGATGTCTATTTCCGGGTGGCCAGCGCCGGGGTGCTTGGCGGGGAAAAACTGTCGCTGCGCGTACTCAACCAGGCGCAAGGGATGCTTACACTGGATCAGATCGGCTTGTCCGAAGAAGGATACCGTCTGGTCCGGGAGGCGATCGATCAGCCTCAGGGCATGGTTCTGGTCTGCGGCCCGACGGGCAGCGGAAAGACCACCACATTATACGGTATGCTGGGAGAGGTCGATTTCTACACGCGGAATGTGGTTACTGTCGAAGATCCGATCGAATATGTCCTGCCGCATGCCAGTCAGATGGAGGTCAATCCCAAGGCCAACATCACCTTCGGCAACTCCATGCGGAGCATATTGCGTCAGGATCCGGATATTATCGTGGTGGGTGAAATTCGCGACGGCGAAACCGCCCAGATGGTCGTCCAGGCGTCCCATACGGGCCATCTGGTTCTGGCGACGTTGCATAGCAGCAGCAATCTGGCCACCCTGGCCCGGCTGATCGATTTGGGCGTAAAACCGCTGATGCTGGCCTCGGCCCTCAATGTGATTATCTCACAGCGTCTGGTGCGGCGCCTATGCGACCATTGCAAACAGCCGGCACAACTGGATACCGAACAGATAGCCGGTCTGGAGCGGCTTGGATTGGCGACGGACGGGGTCATGCAGTCGGGGGGATGCAAAAATTGTAATTATACGGGATTTCTGGGGCGCGTGGCGATCGTGGATGTGCTGCATGTGGACGACCCTCTGAAGGCGTCTCTGACCGGGGAAGGCGTGTCCCTGGCGCAACTCAAGCAGGACGGCGACAATCGCGGGCGTTCGCATCTGCGCCGAGAGGGACTGGCTAAAGTAGCGGCCGGGATCACCACAATCGAGGAAGTAAAACGGGTAACTACGCATTTGGGATAAAAGAAGATGTCATTCTGGCCGGCTGTCATCGGAGGTTTGATTTTCGCCTATATAGGACTTCGGATCGGATTCTATATGGTCTGGCAGAGCCTTTTTAATCTGTCGGTGTCGATGTATGTCGGGATCATGTTTACGCCATGGCTGATCGATCATTTGCCGGAAATGGAACTGTCCGGCTATGGCTATGCCCTCAGCGTAATCCTGCTGGCAGGCCTGCTTTTCCTTATTCTTCAGTCGATTACCGCCTGTTACCTGACCGGCATTTCCGAAACGCGGTTTCCAGGGCTGTTCGAGACGGTGGTTACGGGGATTCTGGGATTTGTGGTTGGATATATTCTGGTGGGTTTTTTGATTGTTGTGCTTTACCTTCTTCCGGTCAGCCATAGCACGCCGGCCCAACAGTACGTTTTTCGATCCCGTCCCAACGCCGCATTGAAAGCCGCTGTCAAAACCTGCCATTTCGTCGGTGCTGTCAGCCTGCAATATCATGACGATACCGTGGAAAAGACAATGGACTGGCTTGTTCGCAACGCGAGCGGTTCCGGTGCAAGTGGGGAAAAAAGGGAGTGGAAAAACGAAAGGGGCTGGAAGGAAGGCCCCGAAGCCGATCCCCGTTAGCCGCTTAAAAAATAGCAATGGAGACTGGACAATCCGGTCAGGTTTCCATCCCGGCTGCCCGCATCGCCGACTGAACCGTGTTGTACATCAGCATGGTAATCGTCATCGGACCCACCCCGCCGGGCACGGGAGTAATCAGGCTTGCCTTCTCTTTGACGGTTTCAAAGTCCACATCGCCGACCAGACGATAACCCCTTGTTCGGGTTGCATCTTCCACGCGATTGACACCCACGTCAATTACGACAGCACCTTCTTTAACCATATCCGCTGTGATGGTATTGGGCCGGCCGGCGGCGGCAATGACAATGTCGGCTCGACGAACATGATCGGCCAGATGACGGGTGCGCGTATGGCAAACGGTGACGGTGGCGTTGCCCATGGGGCTTTTTTGGATCAGCATGTTGGCGATGGGCTTGCCGACGATAGTACTGCGTCCGACCACCACAACCTCGGCGCCTTCAAGGTTGACTCCGCTGCGCAGCAGAAGCTGTACGATTCCGTGCGGGGTACAGGGAAGAAAACACTTTTGTCCGATCACCATTTTGCCCACATTAACCGGATGAAATCCATCCACATCCTTGTCTGGATCAATCGCCAGGACCACGGGGGCTTCTTCGATATGGCGCGGCAGGGGGAGCTGCACAAGGATGCCGTGAATACGCGGGTCACGATTGAGTTCCTCCACCAAATCGATCAGGTCTTTCTGGGATGTTTTCTCCGGCAGGCAACGGTTATCCGAATAAAGCCCGATTTCCTCGCAGGCTTTTCCTTTGGCCGTCACATACGAACGCGAAGCCGGATCGTCCCCTACCAGAACGACAGCCAGTCCCGGAACAACGCCTTTTGATTTCAGGTCCGTGATCCTGTTTTTCAACTCCGCCCGCATTTGTTCCGCTACGACTTTACCGTCAATAATCCGTGCTGTCATTGAACTCAAACTCCTGCGTATCAAATACCCGAAAATACCTGACCATACTGTATGCAGGATCGGCAAAAAAGAAAGAGGAAAATCGGCCGTTCCAATCCGATTCTTATCGAGTTTGATCGATCTCATGCTTTAGTTGATCCAGACGCCGCTGCACCTGAGCGTTTCGCTCCGATTGGGAAGGGTATTGGGACTGTCGAGTGAAAGGTAATTCCCGATTCACGGAGGAATCGATCTCGCTCTTTGCTTGTGTCTGATCAATCTTCGCTTCCATGCGGGCTACGGCATCGAGAATGCTCTGCCCATCGGGAAAATGGATTGCCCTGGCCTGATGTTGAATCTGCTGTTGAAGCGCTATAGAACGCTGCTTTGCCAGAAGATCCTTCGATCGTATTTTCAAATCCTGGAGATTCTGCCGCAATTGTTCTCGGACAGAGAGAGCGGTTTGATAAGCCGCCTGTGCCGTATCCAGTTCTCTCCGGCGTTGATCGACGTTCTTTTCCGTTTCGATCAGCGCCTCCACGGCTTGTCTGGCCGTGTCCATATCTTCGGCCCGCAACGCGGATCGGACCCCTTCTTCCAGCCGCATGACAGCTCCACGGGCCTCATCCAAACGCCGCTGGCTTCCCCGGACCGCCCCCAGCGCCTTGGCCTCGGCATTGGCGGCTTCTTGTACTTTGGCTTCCATCTCCCGGATCAGTTGCGGCAAAATTTCTTCCGGCCGCTCCAGCGAGTCGAGAAAGGCTTCGATCCTGGCCCGCGTAATTCGTTTTAATTGTGCCATCCGCCCCATAATCGATGGATACCGGTCTTATTGTGTCTCTTCTTCCGTTTCGTTGGTCTTTTTTCGTCGTCCCCTGGTTTGCTTGGGTTGTTCCGGATTCTCTGCCTGCCGTGTCCGTTCGTCCTGAAATATCGGCTCGTATTTGGCCTGCAGGGCCTCGATCAGACGAGTGTAACCATGCACCATCGCCTCAAATCGCTCAACCAGCGTCTGGAAATATTCCTTCCGGTCGGCATCGCTGCGATGGACGGGCGTCAGCCATGTCTCCATGGTGCGGAACTGCTCTTCCAGTACGGATACCAGCATCTCTGTGTTCTCTTTTTCCTTCTCGCTCTGCGCCCGTTTTTCCTGTTCGACGTGAATCTTTTGCTGTTGTCGAATCGTATCAATCAGATCATTCATTCGATCCAGCACTTCACGGCCAAGCTGTTTCACCTGCTCGCCTGCATGTTCCTGTTCAGGTTGCCTTTTTGTCGAAGCCATTGTCGTAATGCCCTCGGCAATCACATCCTTGATGGAACCCAGGCCCGCGCTGAAGGCATTGAGCTGACGAATGATCTTGCCGACCTTGTCCTCGCTGTCGCCGCCGAGAAGCTGATTGCGCTGGAAGGTCTTTTTGATATCGTCCCATCGTTGGGCCTGTTCCTCCGTGAGCTGTCCGGTCAATTCGCGAAACTTGAGCAAATTGGACTCGGCCCCGGTTGTCAACGTCTGGGCATCCTGCTCATAGGCGGATAAAATCAATGTCCACAACTCCCGATCGTTCATGACCGGCAGCACCCGCGAAGCGATCCGGTTCATATTTCGATAGGAACCCTGCAATAGAAATGCCGGTTCGGTACGGTATTCTTCGGCCATCCCTGCGCTGCGGATATATTCCTGATTCACACGAAGCACCACCTGACGAACGGTAAACAGCTTCTTCATCGTCGCGACATATTCATTCAGCTCATCGACCGAATAATTGCCTTCCAGATCCAGACCCTCCTGCTGCCCGGTTTCGGTCAGTTTTATGATTTCGTATACATCGTTTTGGCCTCGCTGGGCGAGTGTTTCCATAATCGGATTGCTTGTCAGGCAGTTTTCCACATAGCTCATGACGAATTCGTCGTAGTTATCGCCTACGATGTCGCCGATGTTATAGGTATCGGCCCGGTTGCTGAGCATGTCGGGAATCTTGAATTTCTCGCCGCTTTCGGTGTAGGGATTGCCCGCCATCACCACGCACACCCTTTTGCCGCGGAGGTCGTAGGTGCGGGTTCGTCCGCGGAAAACGCCTTCCACGCGGCGCTGGGCGTCGCACAGGGAAATGAATTTCTGCAGAAATTCGGGATGGGTGTGCTGGATGTCGTCCACATAGATCATGACGTTGTCGCCCATCTCGAAGGCCAGATTCAGCTTGTTGAGTTCCTCGCGGGCGGCGGCATTGGACGCCTCGGACGGATCGAATGAAGTGACCCGATGTCCGATCGCGGGACCGTTGATCTTCATGAAGATCAGTCCCAGCCGGTTGGCAATATATTCCATCAATGTGGTCTTGCCGTATCCGGGCGGGCTGATCAATAACAAAAGACCCTGGCGGTCAGTGCGTTTACGGGTATCGGCAGTGCCGATCTGTTTGGCCAGATTGTCCCCCAGCAACGGCAGATAGACCTTATCGATTAGTTTGTTTCTTACAAATGTGGTCAGCACCCGCGGCTGAAATTCCCTCAGACGCAACTGCCCGTCATACCGTTCGAGAAGTTCTTTTTTTTGCCGTGCGTATTGTTGACATCGCGGGACGATCCGGTCTCGATGGTATTGTAATCGTGTCATGAATTGGCAGAAATTCAAAACGTACCGCCCCTGATCGATACACGGATGGCTTCCTGTCATTTCGCCAAGTTCCACCTGAACCGGCTCGTTTATTACGAGACGATCCTCCGTCTGTTCTTCCATCAGCAATGCCGCTACTTCGTCGACATATTCCAGTCGCAGAGATTCATCATTGTGCTGAATATAGGAAGTTGTCCACTCGCGCAGAAAACGATACTTACGCAACGGGTCGGCAGACACCGAAGCGATGAGTTTTTCGAAGCGTTCCGAGGATTGGATTTGGGACAAATGGCGCAGGAGTCCATCTCGAAGCTCGACGGCCTCGCCGCTGACGATAAAGCCCTTGCCTTCGGACAGATCGTAAAACAGGTATTCGCAGGCCGGGGCGATCCATGCCGGGTCAAACAGATCTGTCTGCTTCACAAACGGCTCCATTCGAGAGGCAAGCTCTTTGATGTAACGGTCCTGAATATCGCTCCCGGCGAACAGGTCGCGAATGCGGCCGGCGCCGTCGATTCCGGCCGCGATCAGATCCCTGGCGGCCGCATCATCGAACAGCATCCAGAATACAGCCGCCAGCGCACGCGCCTGTGCCGGATATCGCAGCAGGTCGATCCGGGACTTCATTTCAATCAATGCCAGCAGGATCCTGGCGGCGTCATGGTCATGCACTCCCTTGATGTATCCCTCATCGTATCGAGGCCCCATAAACATCTGTACTTGCTTTACCACATCTTCAAAATCGGCTTCAAGCAGCTTCATTGGATCAGTCTGCGAATCCGATTCCAAATGTTCCAGCATCACATAAGCCAGGTATTCGCCGCGGTATACATCCGCACTTTCGCTCGGCAGCTCCAGGCCCCAGACATCTTTCGTGGCCAGAAAGGCCTCGTCCGTAATCGACTCAAAAAAGCCGGTGCCGGTCAGATGATAAAACATCCCTTCATCTCTTCGGACGATAGTGCCCTCCAGCGCCTGTCGATTGACGCTGAATTTATGGGAGCCCAGGCGAATGATATTTTCGCCGTCTTCATACAGGGCCTGCCTGTCCTTGAGCTGACGAATCGCATCCTGCTGCAGGGTTTTCAGCCGACCTTTGATGTCTTCGGCCTTGACCGAATCGCCCAGTTCCTGCAACTGGCCGATCGAATCCCGCACGCGTTCGACCATCAGGTCGGAGGCAAAATAGCCGTTGATCTCGGCGATCTGCTCGAAAGCCCTGACTCGATTCTCAATGCCCTTGAGCACCCTTTCGGCCGCCGTCATCAACGCCGAAGCCCGCTGGTTGCGAGCGGCGACAAGCTGGACCTTGCGCGATTCGAAGGCGTTGTACAGTTCCTCGCGCTTTTCGGCGAGCTGCACGATAAACTCGTCAAAATCGGCGAATCGGCTTTCCATCGTTTCCATCTGCACGGTAACTTTGGTCAGGTACTCATCGCACTTGGCCGGGGTGTCGCAAACATCCAGATAATTGATGACGGATTGATCGATCAGTTTCAATTGGGAGGCAAATTCGGCCCGGCCCTCCACAGCCGCCAGTTCGCCGGTCCGATTTTTAAGCGCTGCTTTAACCTGGTTGACTTTCGAGTAGACCAGCGAGATATTGTCGATAATCGCCACCGTCTGTGTGGCGTCGGCGATCTTGAGATTACTGACGATTTCGGTGAGCATTTCAAGCTGGCGGCCGGTCTCAGCGACCTGTTCCTGCAGTTCTTTGGCCTGGGCCACCTTTTCCACCTGGCCGATCTGGTCTTTTAACTCGGCCACCCTCTGCTGGTAAGGATCCAGCGAGGCAGGCTCCAGGAGAAATTCCACACACAGCATGCTGAGTCGATCGGTGTTTTCGGCAACCAATTCTTCCAACTGCTCGACCAGTTCCAGATCGGCATATCGCAGGTCCTTGAGCGAAACCACCTGCCCTCGAGCCGCCCGAAGCTGGGACAGCCGATCCACAAATTGCCGAATCGTTTCAAGCTGATCATAATCGATGGAGGAAATGATTTGATCCGCCTGTTGTTTGACCTGAGCGATCTGCTGCCTTGTATTCTGTCGCGTGCGGACGACTTTTTCATATTCGTCAATGGCCGCCGCCGCCGCTGCCCGAATCTGTCCTAACGGCTCGGCCAGATTTCCCACATCCGCCGATCCGATCCAGAAATAGGCATCGCGAATGGCTTCTGCTTTCCTGGCGATATCCATATACAGGTTGGCGTAGCTTTCTTCTTTGCCGATCAGGTTCAGAAGCTCCATGCTTTCGGCCATACACCGCACGATGGGCTTGTTGCCGATCTTGTATAAAGGCGAATCCCGATGCACATCGATCGTATAATCCGGCCCGTAAAACGACGTTGTCCAGATCTGGATCACATGATGCTTTTGGGCTTGGCCGTCGGCGCGGAAATAGATCAGCGTGCCGTCCTCGAAGAAGGAATATCCGTTGCACACCAGCGGCGTGCTCATCTTCTGTTCAATCAGATTATAAAGCAGCAACACATATACGCCGTTTCGCCGATGGTAGAAAATATACAGATAGTCTTCCCCGTTGGGAGAACTGATCCTTTTTTCAAAGACCATATCCTGCATATCGATGTCGAACTGTTTCAAATCGCCCGTCTGCAGAAAATATCCCCTGGGAAACACCAGGCCGTGATCTTCCGGCAGCAGCACGCACGCATCCCGAATCGAATCGATCCGGACGGTCCGATGGGTTTTCTCGCTGTAGAGAATGTATCGAAAATGCGGTTCCTGATACGGGCGGATCTTCAGGGCGATTACATTACCGATGATGGCATAATAAATCTCCGCATCGTTCAATGTCTGATCCGCATTGTCGACCGGTTCGGAGTAGATGCCCTCGCCGCTGGCGGTATTGTCTTCGATTTTGATGGTCAGGTCTCCGCCCACCGTCTCGACAAAGATGCGGTCTTCGATCGAGATATGCGGATTCAGTCCGCGTCGGTGCATATCCTGCGTCGTGCGAATCCATTCGAACTCATGCTGCGGCGGGTAAACGAATTCATGGTCGCTGCGGTTGTCCAGATACTGCAATCGGCCTTCACGAATCAGCCACTTGAAGGTCTTGACGTCCGTGACGTCTTTTCCCACCTGAAACACCATGAACAAGTGGTGCCCAATGACGGCAAATTTGGAAAAGACCGTATTCCGATAATATTTATAAAGATTCTTGAAGTCAACCTCGAACCGCTCATCGGCGATAAGCTCCAGCCCGCACTCGATAAAGCTTCCCTCTTGAAACCGATAGACGGCGAAAACATCGGCAACCACCGTCTCGGTACGAAGCCCTACAAACACGTTGTAGCCAAAGATGAATGAATCGCCCACCGGCACCATATCGCGCGGCACGCAATTGTTCTGGGTGCTGATCCGTTCACTGGCGATCAGCTTGCTCTCGATCGCTCCGAAGACCTCTTTTCGAGAGGCGTTGAGCTTGTCCAGACGCTGGCGCAGATCTTCGCCGTGATTACCCAGTCGATGGCGGATTACCTCGTACGTGCCGCCTTCCAGTTGTATCGGGTCGGCCGATTGTTGGCCCTGATCCTGATCGTTGTCGGCCATGGTCACCACTCTCTCTTTCACGATCATCGATCGTTGGTATGCAAACCGGACGAACCGAAACGCCGCTTTCGGAGTTCCCCCCCGTCACGTCCATTCCGATCCGTCCGAACCATTTTGCCGCTATTTATTCCCCAGCAGTTTTTTGGCGGGCATATCGCCGATTCCCAGTTCCTTCACGGCGGCCAGGATGCGATTCAATGTGCCCTTCTGTTGTTCATCGGCATCGGCCAGCAGCTTGACCACCAGGGCGCTGACCGAAAGATTCTTAATATCTTCGCTGCTCAGACCGAACTGGGAAATAAACTCGCGGATTTTCTGCTTGTTCATCTCCGGATCGCCGCCCAGCAGCGTTTCCTTGAGCCCGCTCAGGGCCTGGCTGTTGTCGATCATCCGATCCACCTGCTTGCCCGTCGTGATCGAGTTGACCAAACGGTTGAAGAAATTGTTGTCGCCGCCGACGATGTCGATCTTGGCGCTCTTGAGCGCCTCGCCGACGATCTTGGCCTGTTCGGCGGCAATGTCCTTGTGCACATTAACCTCGGCCAGCTCGATCTGCAGATCCTTGTTCAACTGCAGTTTGAACTCTTCGTGTTCCTTGCCGACCGCATCGAAGATCTTCATCGCTTCAGCCTTGTCGCGGATTCCATCGGCCTCGGCATGGTATTTCATGCCCATCACGTTTGCTTCGGCGGTTCCCTGTTTCTCCAGGGCGATGGCCTTGGCTTCCATGACCTCGGCCTCGGCAAAGCCTCCCACAGCCTGGACCTTCACATCCGCCTCGGCCAGTGTCCTCTTGGCGTCGGCGTTTCGACCGGCCGCATCCAGGTTCGCCTGGGCCTCGATCACCTGCTGTTCGGCAAAGTGCTCGGCGGCCTTTTTGGACGCCTCGGCGGCCTTGATGTCCTTAACCAGGGCCTGTTCGGCCTTCTCTTCGGCGTCGGTGATCGCCACGCGCTTTTGTCGATCCGCCCCGGCAAAGGCCCGCGTATCCTTGATGCGTTCTTCTTCCGTAACCACCGATTTCTCGACGATCACCCGCTCCCGGATCGCCGACTGCAATTCCTTCTTCTGGCCCTCGATCACCTTGTCCTTCTCGACCTGGGCGATCGTGACCAGCCGTTCGCGTTCGGTCGCTTCCAGGCCGCGGTCCCGCTCGACACGTTCGGTCTCGACCGCATCGGTGCGATCCTTGTTCTTGGCGGCTACGATGATCTGACGCAGCCGGTTCTCCTCGGCCACCGCGATCTCCTCGTCAGCGCTGATACGGGCTTTTTCCGATTTTTCCTTTTCCTGGGCCTGGATCTTTTTGGTCTCGGCCTCTTCGCGCGCCTGCACCGAAGCGATCTCGCGTTTCTGCTTGGCTTCCGCTTCGGCAAGCTGGCGGTTCAATACCAGAATCGCCTCCTGTGCCTCGACGTTCTGCTTCGTGATCGTTTTGTCTTTCTCACGCTCCCTGGCATTGGCCAGTTCGTATTGTTCGGCCGTCAGCACGGTAATTTTCTTGATACCCTCGGCATCGAGAATGTTGTTCGGATTCAGCAGGTTCTTGTCGGTCTGCTCGAGATAATCGATCGCTGCATCTTCCAGCACATACCCGTTCAGGTCGGTTCCTATGATCTGGAGGATCTCTTCCTTGAATCGCACCCGTGCGACGTACAATTCCGCAAAGTCGAACCGTTTTCCGATCGTTTTCAACGCCTCGGAAAACTTGGCGTCAAACAGTTCATACAACGCCCTTTCATCCGACGCCCGGACACATCCCAAAGCCTGGGCGACCTTCTTAACATCTTCGGCGGTGTTATTGACCCGAACGAAGAAGGCCACCTTGATATCCGCCCGGAGGTTATCCTGGCAGATCAGACCCTGTGCTCCGGTCCGGTCGATCTCGACCCGCTTGACCGAGATGTCCATGTATTCCACCCGGTGCAGGATCGGAATGACATACATCCCTGAAAAGCTGACCTTGGTTCCTCCCACGCCGTTGCGGATCAGAGCCTGACCCTGAGAAACCTTTCGATAGAACTGTAGCAAAAACAGCATCCCCACGGCCATCAGGACCAGAAACCCGCCCGCGACATAAAGTACGACCATCAATGGATTGCTTGCTGCCAACATAATCATTCCTCCAGATTCACCGGTGCTACCGTATAGACACCTTTTGTTTCTTCTTTCTTTACGATGACCACCTCGTCCCCCTTATGGAAGACATGCGAACCATCGGTAACGGCGTTTAATACAATCGGCGCGCCATCCGTGGATACCTCCACTTGCCCCATCCGGCCGGTGGAGATTTCGGTCGTAATTACCCTGCCGATTCTGCCGAGGACAGCGCGCGGCGCGTTGTAATCTTTTCGAAACATGGCAAAAAACCTCGCCAAGGGGAAACAAATCACCTTACAGATCAGTACACTGACAATCACGTTTCCCAGCGCGATGGGAAATCCGACTATCACCGAACCGCCGGGATTCAGATACCAGTTCGCAAGGATCGATATCGACCACATACACAACGCCAGAACGCTCAGCAAAACCATGAACGGGATTGTACCGATATAAAAAAAGGCAAGAAAACCATCCAAAAAACCTCCGTCGCCAATATCCGCATCCCCCTCCAAATCCAGATGCATATCCGCATCGGCATCCGCATCCAGATCGATATCCGCATCGGCGTCCGCGTCCACATTAAGGAATCCCAGATCCAGCGCACCGAAGATGACCATGATCCAGTACAGGAACATCAGTAATAAAAAAATCGTAAATAAAAGATTGGGCCCTGAAAACGCCGCCTGGATGAATTCCATAGCCACGCCTCCCTATGCTTTTAATCCTGTTCCAGCCGCTCTTTCATTTCTTCCAGTTCCGCCTCGACCTGCAGCTCTCTGGACCGCTGGGCCAGTTCGACCTCGGTCAGACTGTCTCCGCGAAGCTCCTGATGGATCTGAACCTTCGCCTCATTCTGCAGAACCTGTTCTTCGAGCCGGTCGAAGGCCACACCCTCCGGATTCAGCGATGTGGCCCGGTCCAGGTGTTTGTCAAAGGCAAGTTGGGCTTCGGCGGTTCGCTTGCGAGCTTCCAGATCCGCCAGCTTAAGCCTGGCCGCTTTAAGTTGTTCCTGCAGCTTGATGATATTGTCCCGTAACATTTCATAGGTCTTGCGGCCCCGCTCAATCCCCGGCTGCATCTGGGCCATCCGCTCGGCGAATTTGACCTTTTCCGACAACGCTTTGCGGGCGGCTTTTTCATTGCCCGCCTTAAGGGCTGTTTCCGCCTGCTTCGTACACTCTGTCTGGTTTTGTTTAAGCTGGTCCAGCTCGGTTTCCAGACGTCGAAACGTCGCTCCGTAGGTCGCTGCGCTTTCGCGCCCTTCCAGGATCGCCTCTTCCAGTTCCTTGATCTTGGCCTGTAATTCCTGCTCGGCAGGCTCGGCCATATCGAGCAGGCGGCTGATGTTGGCTTTGGCGATCCGTCGAATTCGATCCAATATGGACATGGTTATCTCTCCTGTCCCGGCGCATAGCCGGGCTGTTTTAGAAATCCGGTCGGGCCCCTCCTGAGCCCGACCGGACATAATACTATACCGGATTTCCTTTACGCCGGCGAGAGTTGTTTTCGAAGCTGCTCCATCCGCTTTTCGATCTCGCTGTCATGCGCCAGCTCGCTGAGCTTGCGTTCCAGCGTCGCGTTGCCGGAGCCTTCGCCGGCCAGATGCGATTGAATCTCGAGCTGCGCTTCGGCTTCTTCGACGCCGGCTTCCAGGCGGGCCACGGCATCGAGAATGCTGCCGGTGCTGCCGGCCGAGCCGCTGACCGTCCGTTGTATCTTCTGTTGCGTTTTGGCCACACGCGCTCGGGTGAGCAGCTCATCCTTCTTGGCGTGCAATTCATCGAGTTGCTGCTGAATCCGCTTGCGGGCGGCTGTGGCATGATCGAGCGAATCGGTCGCCATGTCCGCATTCTGCTGCGCGACCGAGGCCATTTTCTCCGCGTCGATCTGCGCTTCGATGGACATCCGGGCCGTTTGCTCATCGCTTTTTTTCAGGGCCAGCGCCGCTCCCTGACCAAAACGGTCCACCTTATTTTGGTGGGCTTTCAACTCGCGCTGTGCCTGCTTGAGCGAGGCGGCCGCCTTGGCTTCGGCCTCGGTTGCCGCCCGAAGCTGTTTTTCCATCTCCTCCAAAAGGATGGGGAAAATGATTTCCGGATCTTCGGCGCGGTCCAGGAAGGCCTCGATCCGACCCATAGTGATTCTGTGAAGACGTCTGAAAAGACCCATAATCGATACTCCTTTCCGCTAGGCTCCCGACCGCAGGGCCGGGATCACCGACGACGACGGGAAACCGAACCCGTCTGATCGTCTCATGGCTTCGTTTTTATCCGCTCCACGCAAGCGGAACGAAGCTCATCCGGAATATCCTCGCATACTGTAGCAGTATGCGGATCGTTGTCAAGAAAAAAACCATACTTCCCATCGGTTTTTTACTATTACGCCATCCGGCAAGCCTGATTCTTTCATTCAAGAAGACGCCCAGAGAAAGACCTTGTGACAAAATTTTCTCCCATTTTTTTGGTTTTTCTTCAATCCGGTTGGATCAAGAAACGCATGTCGGGATCAGACGATCCATTTGCGACGGATGTTGCGGAGGCTGATGGCGAACAGCAGTACGCAGAACAGCGCCAACAGGCCAAAATCAAGGGCTGGCGGCATGCGGCCCGCCCCTCGAATCGCGGCGTGCAATACATCGGCCCCGTAGGTCAAAGGCAGCAGATAAGACACCGGCCGCAGCCAGATCGGCAACTGCTCGACGGGGAAGAACAAGCCGCACAAAAACAGCATGGGGAACCGGAAGAAATTGGAAAAGGTCTGGGCCTCAAAGACCTCGCTGACCGAGACGGCGATACACAGACCCAGGAACGTCGAGCTGACCGCGATCAGCGCCACGGCCGGGACGAGCATCATCCAATTCACGCCGGAAAGATCGGTCAAAAAAGCCGCCAGCAGGACCGGAACGAAGGCGTTGGCCACCCCGAACAGGATCGCCCCGGCGGTCTTGGCCAGCATGAGCAACTCCAGCGGGATCGGCGCCAGCAGAAGCCGCTCGAAGGAGCGGCCTTTCTTCTCGAATGTGACGGTGACGGCCAGCAGGCTGGTCGTGCCGAACAGTACCGAAATGGCCATTAACCCGGCAAGCAAGGTCGGAATGCTGTCCGGTTCTGAGCCGGACCGGATAAAGAACATCCCCGTCCACGCCAGCGGAAACAGAAGACCCCAACTGATGTTCGGCGGCTTGAGGTAATAGGAACGCATGTCCTTGACCAGGATATTCCAGAAGGCAATCCACGCTTTCATGCTTTGCCTCCCATCCCGGCTTTTTCCTTTTCTTTTTTC
>JAFGGE010000126.1 GCA_016930745.1 Sedimentisphaerales bacterium | reverse complement strand
GGCGGAGGCCAGACCTATCTGGCCCGTCAGCTCAGGGATGTCCCGGTATGGGCGTTCCATGGAGACAAAGACAATGTCGTACCCGCAGAAGAGTCTAAACGGATGGTCTTCGCGGTCAAAAGCTCCGGCGGCGATGCCAATCTGACTGTTTATCCTGAAGCCGGCCATGATTCCTGGACCGAGACCTACAACAATCCCGACCTCTACAAATGGCTCCTGAGCCACACCAATAAGGCTGTTTCCAAGGGAGATCAAGCGAACCGATGAGTATGCTGGAGCTGACGGCCAAACAGTTGCGGGATGAAATCGCCGCCGGGCGGATCAAAAGCGCCGATGCCGTAACCGAGGTCTTTACGCGGATCGAAATATACGATCCGACGGTTGGGGCGTATATAACGACCTTCAAAGAGGATGCCTTGCGATCGGCCCATGCCGTAGATGCCAAAATCGCAGCGGGTCATTCCGTTGGTTCTTTGGCCGGCGTGCCGATCGCCGTCAAGGACAACCTGTGCATGCGAACAGGCCCTACGACCTGTGCCTCGAAGATATTGGCCAATTTCCATAGCCCCTACGATGCTCATGTCATCGAAAAACTTACGGACGCCGATGCGGTAATCCTCGGCAAAACCAACCTCGACGAGTTTGCCATGGGCTCCAGTACGGAAAACTCAGGACTCAAACAAACCGTCAATCCATGGGATATAACCCGTGTTCCCGGCGGCAGCAGCGGCGGATCGGCCGCGGCCATAGCCGCTCGATTATGCTGGGCGGCGCTGGGATCCGATACGGGAGGCTCCATCCGTCAGCCGGCCAGCTTTTGCGGAGTTACAGGTCTTAAGCCCACCTACGGTCGTGTCAGTCGATATGGTTTGGTCGCCTACGGTTCAAGTCTGGATCAGATCGGACCCTTGACCAGAGACGTAGCCGATACGGCTTTGCTGATGAATGTGATTGCCGGACACGACCCGCGGGATTCAACCAGCGTCAGCGAGGACCGGGCCCCGGCGCCGGACTTTCTGGCTGGTCTGGAAAAGCCGATTCAGGGTTTGAAAATCGCCATCGTGCCGCATCTGAACGAGGGCGTCGATGCCCAGGTGGCCGATGCGATCACAGCAGCTTTGCGGATCTATAAAGACATGGGAGCCGAGTTGATCGAAGTCCGGATGCCGCACTTCGATTATGCGATTGCCTGTTATTATGTCATCGCCACCGCCGAAGCCTCCAGCAATCTGGCCCGTTACGATGGGGTCCATTATGGCCATCGTACCGATCATGCAGATGACTATGTCCATGTCTATTCCAGGTCGCGGGCCGAGGGCTTCGGTGACGAAGTCAAGCGGCGGATCATGCTGGGCACCTATGCCCTCTCCAGCGGCTATTACGATGCCTATTATCTCAAGGCCCTGAAGGTGCGAAACCTGATCCGGCAGGATTTTACCCGCGCCTTCGAGCAGGCCGATTGCCTGATCATGCCCGTCTCGCCGACAACCGCATTTAAAATCGGCGAAAAAACAGCCGATCCGTTACAGATGTACCTGGCCGATGTCTATACCATCGCCGCCAATCTGGCGGGCGTGCCGGGCATCAGTATTCCGTGCGGCTTTGATAAAGCGGGCCTTCCGATCGGCCTGCAAATCCTCTCCGGACCGTTTACCGAGGACAGGCTCCTTCGCATCGCTCGCATGTACGAAAAACAGACCGACTGGCATACAAGACAACCCCCTCTGTGATCTCTTTTTTGCCACAGAGGGCACAGAGAACACAGAGATAAAATGTAAATATGGCAGATGATTTGACAGAACGAATTATTGGTGCGGCAATCGAAGCCCACAGGGAATTAGGACCGGGACTTCTGGAATCTATCTATGAAGAAGCTTTATGTTTTGAGTTTGATCTTCAGGGGATTTCGTATCTGCGACAAGTTCCGGTAGACATGATATACAAGGGCCATGCGATTACCGGTCATAAACTGGATCTCTTGGTGGCTGGTGAGGTTGTGGTGGAGATCAAAGCGCAAAAGACACCGCCGGGAATGGTAATCTCGCAAACAATTAGTTATCTGAAAGCGGCCAATCTCAAACTAGGTCTGATTATTAATTTTTCCGAGAATCGCTTGATTGACGGCGTGAAACGGGTATCCATGTAATTTCTGATTCGTTACGATTTTTTTGAATAGCCACAGAGAACACAGAGTTCACAGAGATTATGTCAAAAGTAAAAGAATATCATGGAATTTCTGATCAATGGTTTGTTGAAACAGATACACTTTTTAAGTCTGTCACTCCGGTTTGCCACCTGGACAAATATCTTTTGATTGTTTTAGTTGTTTCAAAGAAATATTGCGATGCTTGTTTTGTATTGTTAATGAACGAACACAAATTACCCGCCAATGCCATGTTGCGTATCTTGGCTGAATTGCGATTCAAATTTGAGTGGTGTCTTACTTCTGGCGAAACGGAAAAAGAAAAAGCAGAACAAGAAATTAATAAACGATTTAGACGATGGGCGTATACCAGTCTACATGAACAGCGAAACGGTCTTGAGAAAGTTAAAATAGCATTAGAGGGAACTGGTGAGCTACGAGAAATCCAGCAAATGATAGAAGGAAAAGGTGAAGAACTGAAGAAGGGGGCAGAGAATTATGAAGAAAAATATGGTGAAAAAATCAAGCAAATGCCACAAATCCTTCAATTGTTAAATGAAGACCAAGACGGTTTATTCTCACCTTCTGATGCTCATCGCAGATATGTTTCTGAATACCTCTTTTACAACAATTCTATTCATCTTGACTGGAGAAGCATGGGCGACCTCTGTAGTAAGGAAGGGGAGGAAATTGTAATACAATCAGATTCTTCGGATAACTTGGAAGACCTGGCCAAAAGGTGTCTGTCTCAAAGCTTTGCTTTTAATTATATTGTGAGAACTGTCAAAGATTGGGATGTTGACGGCATGAAAGAAGAATTTACTTCTTTGAAATGATTATTCTCTGTGATCTCTGTGTCCTCTGTGGCTAAAGGTAGAAACATAGAAACAAATGGATGTACAATATAAGATCATCGTTTGACGTGGTCGGCCAGGCCCAAAGGTATCTATTCCAAAGCCTTGCTTTTAATTATATTGTGAGAACCGTCAAAGATTGGGACCTTGATGGTATGAAGAAAGAACTTGCTTCTTTGAAATGATTTATCTCTGAGTCCTCTGTGCTCTCTGTGGCAAAAAGGAAAAGCGAATGGACGTACAATACAAGATCATCGTTGGATTGGAGATTCATGTGCATCTGGCCACGCGGACCAAGATGTTCTGCGGGTGCGAGCTGGCCTATGGCGAACAGGCCAATACCCGAACCTGTCCGGTATGCATCGGCATGCCCGGCGTATTGCCGGTGATGAACAAACAGGCCTATGAGTATTCCGTCCTGACGGCCCTTGCCCTGAACTGCGAAATCGCCCTGTTCACCAAATGGGACCGCAAGAGCTACTACTATCCCGACCTTCCCAAGAACTACCAGATCAGCCAGTACGACCTGCCCATGAGTCGCAACGGCTTTATCGAAATCCCTTTATCCGACGGGACAACCAAACGAGTGGGAATCATCCGGGCCCATCTGGAAGAGGATGCCGGCAAGAACACCCATACGCTCGGCGATTTTTCCGCCGTGGACCTGAACCGGGCGGGCACGCCGCTGCTGGAAATCGTAACTGAGCCCGATATGAACTCGCCCGAAGAAGTCTGCGCCCTGGCCCAGGAGCTCCAGCGCATCGTCCGCTTCCTGGGCGTTTCCGAAGGCGATATGCAAAAAGGGCATATGCGGTTCGAACCGAACGTGAATTTGCACATCACGCATAGCGGCCAGGTCTTCAAGACGCCGATCAGCGAGATCAAAAACCTCAACAGTTTTCGCTCTATCGAACGGTCTGTGGCGTTTGAGGTGACTCGCCAGCTCGACGAATTCCTGGAAACCGGTATTACCATGCAGATGGGCAATAAACGCACCTACGGCTGGGATGATGTCAATCAGTGTACGTTCCTGCAGCGGGAAAAGGAAGAGGCCCACGACTACCGTTACTTCCCCGATCCGGATCTGGTCCCGGTCGAGATCAGCCAAGAATGGCTGACCGAGATCAAGTCCCGGATGTGCGAGCTGCCGCTGGCGATGCAAAAACGGTTTGCGACGGAGTACGGGCTGAGCGATTACGATGCGTCAGTGCTCACCGTAGATCGCGATACAGCCGAATTATTTAATGCTACTGTAAAAAACGGAAGTGACGCAAAACGTGTCTGCAATCTCCTGACCCAGACCGGCCTGAAGCTGGCCAGGGAAAGAGGCAGCACGGTAGCCGGTTTGGGTATTGATTCCGACAGACTGGCCAAACTCGCTCAAATGGCGGATTCCGGTGATGTCAGTGCGACCGCGGCGAGCACGATATTGGAAGAAATGATCCAATCGGATAAGTCGCCTGATGCCATCGCCAAAGAAAAGAACCTGATCCAGAAAAGCGATACTGGTCAGATCGAAGCCCTGGTGGATGAAGTTATTGCCGCCAATCCCCAGGCCGTGCAGGACTGGCGCTCCGGCGGCAAGAAGAGCAAAAAGGCCCGCGGCTTCCTGCTGGGTCAAGTCATGCAAAAATCCAAAGGCCAGGCCAATCCCCAGATCGTCAACCAGATCTTTGACAAAAAGCTCTGAGCGGGAGTATGGCTACACGAATAATTCTAAGGTTTAAAAGATACAGGCTGTACGAGCAGGTCGCACAGCCTGTTAGCTTTCATCCATCCTTTGGATCAATACACGCTAGCGTGCACTGACTCCGGTTTTACCGACGACGGCGAACCAGGGCCAGTCCGCCGAGACCCAGAAGCGTCAGGGTCATCGGCTCGGGAATCGCGCCAACGGAATACATGTTGCGTCCGCCGGCATTGGTGGCGTCATTCTGCTGATAGAGCGTATAGGTGCCCGCGGCAACCTCTTTGATAAAGACGCTCGACCAGTTGTCAATGTCGCCATCTCCGCTTTCGTCGATTTCCACATCCAGACCGCTGTCGACAAAGCCCATGTCGATCACCCATTGCATTCCTGCGGCGGCAAAGTCGGGTGTAAGATCGGATGTACCGGGATCACTGCCATGTCCTACCCGGTTGTCAACGATTATGCCCAGGATTCCAGGGGCACTCAGAGTGACATCCAGCTCATAAGCGGCATTGTCCTTGTCGTCGTTGGCGACAATGACATAGTCCGCTCCGAGGATGTCAGCGGGGACCGCACCGTACACGTGCGTGCGATCCACAAAAATAGGCATTCCAGCGGCAATCGGAGAACCGGAAAGCAGAGGTTCCGTGTCCCCGCTGTTGCTGTCTGGATTGCGGCGTTCGATACTGGTGATGATCCCCGCCGAGACCATACCGGTCGCCACAAAGAGAAGGGTTAATACGAGGTACTTTTTCATGCTGTACTCCTCCAAAGAGTATCGCCTGCCCGTTCCTGTACATCCGGACAATCGAGGACGGGCTTACCCGATGGTCCACCAGGCGTAAACGTTTTATACGATTTTCCAAAGCCACGGGAGACAAGGCGGCATGAGACCGGCGCAGCAACGCTGCGCACAGCTTCCTGCTGAATATGGCGACACTCTGGAAGGACACATCCTCCACCCCGGAGCCGTCTTTTCAAACGGCTAAGATGCTACCTTCATCACGCCTGCCTCCGAAACATACACGGTCTTCTTCCCTGACCGTGCACGCTGTGTAATATACACCGCCGAAAGAAAAAAAGCAAGCCCTGTCTAACCAAAATTTAGCAATCCGGAGAATTTTTCTTATTTTCTTGTGATTATGGGCCAAAATAAGAGTAGGGACTTGAATTTGGATAAAAAAGTCAGGTATAGTAGTCGCTATGAAAATTCGAGATGCAAAAGTCGGGGATATAGAAGCGATCCACGGACTCATCAGCGAGTATGCCGAACAGGATCGGATGCTGTTCCGATCGATTTCCGATATGTATGAGGATGTGCGCAGCTTTGTTGTGGCCGAGATGGAGGGCAAAATTGTCGGCTGCTGCGCCTTAAAGGTGATCTGGGGGGATTTGGGGGAGATTCAGTCTTTGGCGGTGGCAAAGGAGTATTTTGGCAAGGGTCTGGGACGAGCTTTGGTGCAGGGATGCATGGAACGAGCCAGGGAACTGGGTCTTGAAAAACTGTTCACATTAACGCTGGAACCAGCTTTTTTTGAAAAAAACGGCTTTGTTAAGGTGGATAGAGGAACACTTCCCATGAAGGTCTGGAGCGATTGTGCCCGCTGTCCCAAGCAGGATCAATGCGATGAAGTCGCCATGATTCGGATTTTGTAAGGCATAATTATACCATCCGGTTGGTATAATCATAGAGTCTTAGGGTGTCATTTGCTTCTAACCGACCTGCCGCTTTTGGAACAGGGCGACCGCCAGGCCTAAAATCCCGGATGTGTAGAGAAAGGCATAGATCGCGCTTTGCCCGATATACCGCAGGGGGATAAATCCTTTTGTGTATACCGTATCGGTAGCCCAGAATACCTGGAGGTTGGGCACGAGAATGTAAGCGAGGCGAGCCAACAGGTTGGTCTGGGCAAAACGACCAAAAACATAGTCGCTGATCAGACCGAGTAAAAAGATCCCCACAACACAAGACAGGGTCACAATCACATTGCACCGTGTGGAAAACAGGACCGAAAGGGCTACCAGGACGAGAATCGCCAATAAAAGCAAAATGGAGGCGTTCACTTCAAACAAAGCAAATTGATTGTTTCCCGGATTATATGTCCAATCCCGGTCAATAAAAAATAGAAATACGAATCCAAACGTTCCCAAAACGGTGGTAGTCAAAACCAGCGTAGACGGAAAGTTCCAGTCATAAGCATAGTTTAAAAAAGCACTTATGAGAAAACCACCCAGCAGGGCAACCGCCACGGCGATGATGACCGTCCAGTCATGCGTGTCGACCGCTTCGAAAAGAACTCCGTGCCGGACCGTCATCATCAAGCCCAGGGTTCCGATATAGTGGGCCAGAAGAACCGCGGCGGAAATCCCGAAAAATTTTCCCAAGAGAAAAATGGGACGGGAGACCGGTTTGGATAATACGGTAGTGATGGTCCCGGTTTCGATTTCTTCCGTAACCGCTCCGGCCGCGGCAAAAATCGAAATGAACAAACCGGCCAGAAACAGCGTAGACAGGGCTATCTCGCGCAGCAGGTTCAAATCCTGTTCTTCGTCGAGGGTATACGTCGCCAGCGAAGGGCTGACCAGCATCATCAGCAGCGCAGTATAAATGAGAATCAGGTAGATAGGCTGCCTGAGCGTTTCCGTCAGTGTATTTTTACCTATAATGAACAGTCGATACAAATGGATTTCCTAAAATTCATTCTACCCAAATCGATTTCCTTTGGTATAGTACGCAATTCTTTGTGTTTGTAAAGAGCGGGCTGCCAGAGAAACGGTATAAAGTTGTACTACGGTCCCGGGGGGAATGTTCATAAAATCGTGAATCGGGAATGACAGATGGAGCAATCGAGCAAGCGAGCCAGACAAATATCGTTACTAGCATTGATCCTGAGCATTGTCTGTTTTGTTGCCGTCTGGGTGATCGGGGCGATGAGCGGGGCGTTTGCCGTGTCGGCCCTGAGCTGGATGATCCTGACGACGGTTCTGATCTGGTTTGTTCTGGTGATCCAGTTCCATCAGCGTCATCTGGCCGAACAGGAAAAGCTGGATATGGCCCAACTGGCCCGTGCCCGCGAATCGGGGACGATTTTTCAGCAGGAGCAGGATCCCGCCGCCGTCCTGGCAGTGGCGTCCCGCCGCCTGGAAACGATTGAAAAATGGTTTATCCCCATCGGCGCTATCGTGATTGCCGTTTATCAGGCGGGTATGGGCGTCTTTTTAACCTCCCGAGCATCCCAGCTCCTGGCGGATCAGGAGTTGCAACGGCCGCAGTTGGCGGCGGTGTTTATGGTCGCTGTGGCCTTTCTCAGTTTTCTTATCTCGCGCTATGCGATCGGGATGAGCCAGCACCCGCGTTGGAAGCCGCTGCGGGCGGGGGGAAGCTCTCTGTTTGGCGTGGCCCTGGCGGCCTTCCTTTTGGCCATTGCCCTGGCCCTGGGGCATTTCAAGATAGGAACAGGGCTGACCATTTTAGGCTGGGCCATTCCCATTCTCATGATCGTGCTCGGGACCGAAACAGCGTTAAATCAGATTTTTGATTTTTACCGCCCCCGCGTTCCCGGCCAATACAGCCGTTCGGCCTTTGACAGCCGGTTGCTGGGGATGTTTGGAGAGCCCGGTGGCATCCTGCACACCGTATCCAGCACGATTGATTATCAGTTCGGTTTCAAGGTTTCCCAGACCTGGTTTTATCAGCTCCTCGAACGTGCTGTCCTTCCGCTGCTTCTGTTTGCCGGGGCGGTGCTGTATTTACTGAGTTGTTTTGTCATGATAGGCCCCGGAGAAGGGGCGATTGTCGAATATCTGGGAAAACCCAGGCAGAAAAGCGATGGAACCTACACGCTGGGACCGGGGATTTACCTGAAATGGCCCTGGCCGATGGAAAAGGCGTATAAATACCCCACCGAACGGATCCAGCAGGTCAACATCGGTTTCGTTGAAAGCGCCGATAAGATCAATACCGAAGCCCTGTTGTGGGGCATAAGCCACTATGAAAAAGAATATGATATTCTGGTCGCTTCCCAGCAGGAAGTCATGACGCAGGAAGAAGGAACCGCCCCGGTGAGCATCCTGCGGGCCGCGGTTCCGGTCCATTACAAAATCAAGGATTTATACTCGTTTCTGTATAATTTTTCGGATCGGAAAAGCTCCAATCGAGACGATCCTCGCACGGATGCCGAGAAGATGGTGGAGGCGATCTGTTATCGGGAATTCGTCCGTTTTGTCGCCAGCGCCAAAGTGGAAACCGACGAGGATGAGCTGGATGTCTCCCGTCATAACAGTCTTTTGGGCGCCGGCAGGGAACAGGCCGCGCAGGTGCTGACCGATCGCATTCAGGCCGAGGTCGACCGGATGGATTTGGGGATCGAAGTGGTTCTGGTCAACCTGCAGGGAGTGCACCCGCCGCCCAATGTGACCAAGGAATACCAGGAAGTGATCGGCGCCGTCCAGCAGAGACAGGCGGCGATTCTGCAGGCCCAGGCCGATCGCAACAAGGTGCTGACGCAGCTGGCCGGCTCGATTCCGCAGGCCGATGAACTCCTGCGGCTGGGTGTCGAAGAAGAGAGTTTATCAAGTCCCCTTACAGGGACAGAGGTACGCATCAGCGAGGAGGCTTCCAGGCCCTTCCGGGAGGCCCTTGACGGCGCCGGCGGCGAAGTGTATGAAATCCTGCGCCAAGCCCAGGCCTACCAGTTTCGGCGCATCAAACTGTCCGAGGCGACGGGGAATCGGTTCCAAAGCCAGGTAGTCGCGTATCGAGCCTCAGAGAATATCTATAAGCATCTTCAGCGGTTGCTGGTCCTGGAAGAAGCCCTGGCCGAGACGCGAAAGTATATTGTCGTGGCCGATCCGGAGGACCAGCAGGTGTTTATCCTCGATCTCCAGGAAAGTCTGGGGGGGATGCTGGATTGGGATCTGCTCAGGCAGGAAGGTCAATAGTCAACCGAGTTGCGGGAGTTGTGTGAACATGAAGAATCTATCGATCCTGATTCTGGTAAGCGTTATCGCCGTCGTCCTGATCCTGTTTTTGTTTTCTTTTCAGGTTCGTGAGACGGAAGTGGCCGTTGTGTTGCGATTCGATGAGCCGGTGCGAACGATTGAAGATCCGGGGTGGAAGTTCAAGTGGCCCCAGCCGATTGAAAGCGTCCGAAAATACGATTCGCGCGGTCGCCTGTACGAACGCAAAATGGAAGAGACGACCACGCGGGGCGGCGAGCCCATCATCGTGACCAGCTATGTCGTCTGGAGCGTGGGAGATCCGGTCAAATTCCTGCGGGCTGTGGGGGATATCGAGGCCGCCTCGCCGCATCTTTTCAGCCTGCTGGGCAATACGCAGAATACCGTGGTAGGCAAGCATTACTTCACGGATTTTGTCAATACCGATCCGACGAAAGTCCAGTTCCAGCAGATCGAAAAGGAAATGCTGGACATGATCCAGCCGGTCGCGAGCAACTCGTATGGGATCGAGGTCAAGACCGTGGGGATCAAACAACTGCAGATCAGCGAAAACGTGACGCAGAAGGTGTTTGAGCGGATGCAGGCCGACCGAAAACGAAAAACCGAAACGATTTTGGCCCAGGGGCAGGCCGAGGCGACCAAGATCAAGACCAGCGCCGAGGCCAAACGCATTGAGCTGCTGGCCATGGTCGAGGCCCAGGCCCAGGCGATCCGGGGGGAAGGAGACGCCGAAGCGGCCAAATATTATAAGCAGTTGGAAAGCGATCCGGAACTGGCGATGTTTTTACGCGATTTGGAAGCCCTCAAGAAGATCCTGAACAAGAAGTCCACGGTGATTCTGGGAACCGATGTCGATCCGATCGGATTGCTTAAAACGATGCCCGACCTGAAAAATCCGGACAGCCCGGACAAATAGCGACCGCCCGAATCTCTAAGAAACGACAAACCGCTCCGTTCGAAAAGAAGAGACCAAGAATGATGGCAGAGAACGAAAACGAAAAAAAGAACGCTTCTACAGGAGCATCCGAACCCCAGATTCCCGAACTGGACGCCGCCGGCAAGAGCCTGACCGATGCGTTGCGCGTCAGTTTTGCTATTTTGAAGATTATTATGATTATTCTGGTGGTGTTGTTTCTGACCTCGGGTATTTTTACCGTCGATCCCGACGAAAACGCCATGGTGCTGCTGTTTGGAAGGATCAGCGGAGAAGGCGATCAGCGGATTCTGGAGCCGGGACTGAAATGGAACCTCCCGGCCCCGATTACCGAGGTGATTCGCATTCCGGTCGTACGAAAGCAAACCCTCCAGATCGATTCCTTCTGGTACTTCATGACCGCCGAAGAAAAAGCCACCGGCGCCCGGGGAATGGGGGGGCCGACGCTGGTTCCGGGACAGGATGGCTATTGTCTGACGCGAAACGACACGGTAATCGGCGCCGAAGGGGCGGACTATAATATTGTGCACAGCCGATGGCAGCTTATCTATGTGATCGACAACATGGAACTGTTCTTCCAAAACGTCTATTATGGAGACCTCCAGCCGGGGCAGGATTTTCTCGATGTCGCCGGCAAGACCGTGGATCCCTTGCTTCGTTCGCTGGCCGAAGATGCCATCGTGAGCACCCTGGTCAAATTCACCATCGACGAATCGGTTACCACCGCCGCGGGGATCGTGGAAAATGTGCAGCGGGAACTGCAAAAGCGGCTGGATACCATCGAAAGCGGAATCCGGGTCGATTCCATGCGAGCCCTGGAAATTACCTGGCCGCGCCGCCTCAACGAGGCCTTCCGCGAGTCCATCGCCGCCGGCCAGGGCCGCCAGCAGCAGATTACCCAGGCCAAGACCGAAGCCCAGCAGATTCTCAATGAGGCCGGCGGACCTCGCGCCGAGGAAGTCCTGCGGCAACTGAAAGAGACCGAACCGCTCCGGCAGAAACTCGTCGCTCAGATCGAAAACGACGTCGCCGGCCAGCAGGAACGACAACAGCTCCGCCGGATCGAAAGCGAGCGTGAAGCCCTGCTGGCGACCCTGTCCGGGGCCAGCGGGCAGACCATCGCTGAAGCACAGGCGTATCGGACTACGGTGATCAAGGATGCGCAGGCCCGGTATGAATACCTGCATCGTCTCCTGCCGGAATACCAAAAACGACCGCAGATCGTGCTCCAGCGGATCTATCAGGATGCGATGGAGGAGATTCTGGATAAGGTAGACGAAAAAATAGTCGTGCAATCGACCGGGGACAATCCCAGCACGCTTTGGATTCGCATCAATCGCAATCCGGAGATCACCAAAGATAAGCAAAGCATGAATCCCATGGAAACGGGTGCACCGAAATAAACGAAAGCTTGGCGACCGTATGGGTTGCAGGGCGGATTACAACTGAAAAACCGAGAGAACCGATGGCTCATCAACTGCTTGGCGTAAAAGAACAGGAAATGGCCGGCGAAAGGACAAAGGGGCGCCAGCTTCGGGTAAGTCTGGCTATGCTGGGCACCCTGGCCGGGGGAGTGCTTCTGCTGGACAGCAAGATCGCCCCCTGGTTTTACGGCGACAATTTTGCCCCGGCCAAACTCTGCGCGATGATCGGGGCCATTTTGTTGGGGGCCCCGGTCGTATGGCATGCCCTGCGATGCGTCCTGCACGGGCACATGCACATGGACGAACTGGTGGCGCTGGCGATTGTGGCGGCGTTTGCCAACGGCCAGTATGTCGAAGCCGGCGTAGTCGGCTTTATCATGCTGCTCAGCGAGCTGATGGAAACGCGAACCGCGCTGGGGGCGCGCGCCTCGATCGAATCGTTGATCAAGCTGACCCCGACCACCGCGAATCGGATTCGAAAAGACGGCG